>CAYTYG010000050.1:0-13309 GCA_964441515.1 uncultured Treponema sp. | reverse complement strand
CTTCCGGCGTATCTCCCGCATGGCGTACAGGGTATCCGCGGTTTCCCCGGACTGGGAGACGGCGAAGTACAGGGTGTCGGGTTCCACCACCGGGTTCCGGTACCGGATCTCGCTGGCCAGTTCGGCCGCCGCCGGGATGCGCGCCATGCTCTCCAGGAGGTAGGAGCCCACGAGCCCGGCGTGCCAGCTCGTCCCCGCCGCGATGATCTTGATGCGCCGGACCGCCTGGAGTTCGTGGGGCGTCAGGTTCAGACCCCCAAGCTTGGCCGTGGCGAACTCCGCGTCCAGGCGGCCGGAAAGGGCCCGGGCTATGGACTCGGGCTGCTCGAAAATCTCCTTCTCCATGTAGCAGGGGAAGCCTTCCTTCTCGATCTCCCCGATATCCCAGTCCACGCTGTCTATGCACCGGTCCACGGGCCTGTCCTCCAGGTCCGTGATGGTGAAGCCCTCCGGCCAGAGGTTCACCACCTCGCCGTCGTTCATGTAGACAACGCGCTTGGTGTGCGCGATCATGGCCGTCACGTCGCTGGCAAGGAGCATCTCGCCCTCGCCCACCCCGATGACCAGGGGGCTTCCCCTTCGGGCCCCGATTATGCGGCCGGGCTCGTCCGCGTGCATCACCGCTATGCCGTAGGTCCCCTCCAGCCGGGATACCGCCGCCTTGACCGCCCGCTCCAGGTCGCCCTCGTAGAACCGGGCGATCAGATGGGCTATCACCTCGCTGTCCGTCTCGCTGGCGAACACGGCGCCCTTGGCCAGAAGCTTTTCCTTGATGGGGCGGTAGTTCTCCACGATGCCGTTGTGCACGACGGCGATCTTCCCGGAAGGGTCCAGGTGGGGATGGGCGTTGGCGTTCGTGACGCCCCCATGGGTGGCCCATCGGGTATGCCCGAGGCCGCAGGAGCCCGGAAGATCCGGAGGGACGGATGCCCGGAGCTGGGCTATCTTGCCCACGGTCTTGACGACCCTCAGCCGGGCCTCGGACTGGACCACGACGCCCGCCGAGTCGTACCCCCGGTATTCCAGGCGCTTAAGGCCCTCCACCAGGATGGGTGCCGCCCTGCGGGGCCCCGTATATCCGACGATTCCGCACATATTTCTCTCCGTGTTCGAGCATTATAGGTCCATCTCGCCGCTAGCGTCCCGTGCGGCGTTCCAAACCGATTCACTATACGCGGGGAAACCGGCCTCGGCAAGGGAGGTCCGGCGGCTTTGCCCTATCCCGGGCAAGTCCGGCGTCTTGCCGCCCAGGCTCCCTTTCCGTATAGTGAAACGCCATGGAAACCCTTCCCATACAGTCGCCCTTCCCCGGCGCCCGGTGTTTCCTAAAGGCCGCCGTGGATTCCACCATGGACGAGGCGCGACGCCTTGCGGCCGCAGGGTACCCGCGGGGCACGGTCATCGCCGCGGACCTACAGACCTCGGGACGGGGCAGGTTCCGGGACCGTTCCTGGCAATCGGAGCCGGGCCGGGATCTCACCTTCACGACGATCCTTCCGAATGCGGCCTCGGCCCTGCGGGGCCTGCCTCTGCGGGCGGGGCTGGCCCTGCACCGCGCCGTCGGGGTGTATGCCCGGGATACGGGCCTGCGGATCCGGGACGGGCTTGCCATCAAGTGGCCCAACGACCTCTTGGCGGGGGGCCGCAAGGTGGCGGGGATGCTGGTGGAGGCCTCCGGGGATCTCCGCTTCCTGGGCGTGGGGATCAACTGCGGGAAGCCCGAGGATTCCGGTTTCCGCACCCGGGCCTCGGGGCTCGCGGAGGAACTCGGGGCTCCCGTGGAGAGGTTTCGGCTCCTGGAGCTCTTCCTCCGGGAGCTCGCGCGGGCCCTGGAGGACGGGGCCTGGCGGACGGAGGTCGCGGAGCGGCTTTGGCTGCGGGGCCGGCGGGTCCGCTTCCGGACGGGGCTCTCCGATCCGCTCTCCCCCGGCTCCAGGGTCCTGGAGGGAATCGTCCGATCCGTGGGAGAGGAAGGGGAGCTCCTCCTGGAAACGGAAAGCGGGCTTACCCCCCTGGCATCCGGGGAGATCCAGCTCCCGGAACAGTCCCCGGTATGGGATCGCTCTTTTTCTTAAGGGATTGACGCCGGGATTGCCAGCGGATAAGGTTATTTCGTATGGCCGAGAAAACCCCCGGTTCCGTCGGAACCTCCAAACCTTCCGAAGCGGGATTCCTGAAGCGGCTGTTCTCCGTCTTCCTGGGCGCGGATCCCGAGGCGGAAAAGAAGAAACTGCTCAAGAGCATCGGCAAGGACTTGGCCCATTCCCGGTACAAGTTCTACAAACCGAAGGGCTCGGAAGCCCTTCCCGGGCTGGCGCGGTTCTTCTACGAGATCTACAAGATCGTGGCCCCGGCGCAGGTCCTTCTGGCGAACGCGGCAAACTCCGGGGTGTTGAAATCCTTTGTAATAGAAAACTTCCTCTCCAAGGAGCAGCGGGAAATATCGGAGCGCCTGACGGACGCATGGATCCAGGAAAAATCCAAGACCCTTTCGGTCAAGGACCTTTCCGAGCTTGTGAAGCAGAACATGATCCAGTTCTTCTCCATCTTCGACGGGGAGCTCACCTCGCGCATCGACTCCGCCCACTCCACCCTGCTGGCCCTGACCAACTTCATCAACTTCGACTACTATTTCCTCCTGAAGAAATTCGATTCCGGCATCCCCGAACGCAACTTCACGTACCACCCCAAGTTCGAGACTATCTCCGCCGATTACATCGTGGACGACATCAAGGACTTCCTGGAGGTGTTCCTGCCCCTGAACCTGGAAGCCGACTGGAAGCGGATACTGGGGGCCCTGAAGGAATACCGCAACATCGACGTGCTTCCGGTGGATCCCTGGATGAAGCTCGCGGCCGCCCTGGGCAGCGTGCGGGAAGGCCACATCCTGGAGCAGATAGTCCGGCACGCCCACAAGGACCCCTACTGGACCGCCTCCCCCCGGTCCTCGGCGGACCGGGTCGTGGAGCCTTTCCTGGACAAGCTCCGCAGCCAGATGGAGATACAGCTCCAGAAGATCGCCCAGGAACGGAGGAACTCCAAGATCGAGGACCTGGCCAAGCAGGTCTTCGGGACCTCCGTGGTGGTCCGCATGAAGAACTACACGGACAAGGCCAACGTGGTCTACTCCAAGAAGATGCTGGGCGGCTTCACCCAGTCCGCCGCCCTCAACTACCTGCGGGCCTTCCTGATCGACTATTTCAAGAAGGACGTCCGGGAGCTGGCGGACCTCATCATCATCCGCGGCCAATGGTCCACGACCATTCTCTCCCAGCAGCTGTCGGACGCCTACCATTCGCTCCTGGATCTATCGGACGCCATCATCAAGTTCGACGATTCCCTCGCGGACGACGGGGAGATGGGCACGAAGCTGCGGATAGTCCTGGCCAAGAGCGACCGGGACAAGGACCAGCTCAAGTACCTGCGCAATCTTCTGAAGGACACGAACGACAAGGCCTCCAGCCTCGTGAACAAGTCCGCGTTGAACCTGATATCCGTGGGGCGGCACCTCAAGGGGCTCATAGAGGACCATGCCAAGCCGCACCATGAGCTGATCCTGAACTGGAAGGAGATCGAGAACGCGGCGGCCCATCCCTTAAAGGATTGGATGCTGGAGGCGTACAAGAAGATCTACTACCTGGTCCAGCTCCTGCAATACTACGTGGTGAAAGACGGGAATTCCTAGCCCGGAGCGCATACGCCGGGACACCGGCCCGTTCTTCCGGCCCGCCCCGGGGCGGGTTTTTTTACGCCCGGAATCTCTCGAACTTGGTCCGGAGGCTCTCCGGCATCCTGCACCGGACCAGCGTTGCGCCCTCCTCGCGGGTTTCCTCCAGGACGGCCGCCTGACGGTGCAGAAGGGCCACAAGCTCGTACCGCTCGTCCGGGATGCGCACGCTCCACTCGTCCCGACCCTCCATGAACCGCTCCTCCAGGCGCGCGAGGAGGGCCGGGATTCCCTCCCCGGTCCGGACGGAAAGGAAGACTGCGTCCGGGAAACGACGCGCCAGGAAGTCCAGGGCGCTCCGGTCCTCCAGAAGGTCGATCTTGTTGAAGGCCAGGACCGTGGGCTTGTCCCCCGCCCCGATCTCCCGGAGCACCTCCTCCGTGGTCCGGCGAAGGCGGTCCGGCTCGGGGTCCGAGGCGTCCACGACATGGATGAGGACGTCCGCCCGGGCCGCCTCCTCCAGGGTGGACTTGAAGGCCTCCACGAGCCCGTGGGGCAGGTTCCGCACGAAACCCACGGTGTCCGTGGCCAGCATCCCCTTGCCCGGGCCGAAAACGACGCGCCGGGTCGTGGGGTCCAGGGTGGCGAAGAGCTTGTCCTCCGCCAGGGACTGCGCGTTGGTGACGGCGTTAAGCAGGCTGGACTTTCCCGCGTTCGTGTACCCGACGACCGCCGCGCTCGGCAGCCCCGCCCGCTCCCTCCGTCGGCGTTGGACCTGGCGGGAGAGGCGCACCTTTTTCATCTCCTCCCGGATCTCCTTGATCCGGGCCTCTATCCTCCGCCGGTCCAGCTCCAGGGCCTTCTCTCCGGAGCCCTTGGTGCCGTAGCGCCCTCCCTTCTGGCGCATGAGATCCTCCCGGGAGTGGGCCAGGCGGGGAAGGGCGTACTGAAGGCGCGCCAGCTCCACCTGGAGGGCGGCTTCCCGGGTCAGGGCCCGGGAGGCGAAGATCTTCAGGATGAGTTCGCTGCGGTCGTAGACGACGCGCTTGGAGTCCTCCTCCCAGTTTCTCTGCTGTATGGGGCTAAGGGGGTGGTCGAAGACGATGGAGTCCGCGTCCGCCGCCTCGGCCGCGCGGATGATCTCCTGGACCTTCCCGCTGCCCAGGAGGTGGGAGGCCGTCCGGCTCCGGACCCGGACCATCACCCTGTCCGCGGCCTCGATTCCAAGGGTCTTCGCCAGGCTCCCCAGCTCCGCAAGAAGGCTCTCCGCCTCCCGGGGCGCTATGGAATCCGTCTGGATTCCAACCAAAAGCGCCCGCTCGGGGCGCGGGGACGTTTCCTGAAGCTCCGCCATGCCTACCTCTTCGCATCCCCACCCGCAAGGGGGGGGTGGGGCCCAGTATAGCCGGGGGCGGGCCGTCGTGGTAAGCGGGCCCCTTCCGCCGAGGATCCACGGAATTCTTGCGGTCCCCGGAAACGGGTGGTACACTTAGCGTGCAATCCCCCGTTCCGCGGAACCAAGGTCTCGAGAGGCGAGGAGAGAGTATGCCCATCCGCATCGAAGATGTCTGTCCGGCGGTCTTGGAAGCCGAGTATGCCGTCCGGGGCGCCATCCCCACGCGCGCCCTGGAGCTGGAAAACCAGGGACGGCGCATCGTCTACTGCAACATCGGGAATCCCCAGAGCCTGGGGCAGAAGCCCCTCACCTACCTCCGGCAGGTGCTGGCCCTCTGCGAATGGCCGGAGCTGGCCGAGAAAGCTCCGGGAGCCTTTCCGCCGGACGTCCTGGAGACCGCCCGGAAGGCCCTGGAGGGCTCCCGCCACGGGCTGGGAGCCTATTCCGAGAGCAAGGGCCTGCGCTTCGTCCGCCAGGCGGTCGCCGGGTTCATCGCGGAGCGGGACGGGATACCCGCGGACCCGGAGGCCGTCTACATCACGGACGGCGCATCCAAGGGCGTGCAGGCGGCCTTGCGCCTCCTCATCTCCGGACCCCGGGACGGGATCCTGATACCCATACCCCAGTACCCCCTGTATTCCGCCACCATCACCCTCTACTCCGGCCGGCAGGTTCCCTACTTCCTGGACGAGAAGAACGACTGGAAGCTGAACCGTACCATGCTGGAGAAGAGCCTGTCCGAAGCGCGGGAAAACGGGGTCTCGGCCCGGGCCCTCTGCGTGATCAATCCCGGGAACCCGACCGGCTCGGTCCTGGACGCCTCGAACGTCTCCATGATCCTGGACTTCGCCCGGGAAAACAACCTCGCGGTCCTCGCGGACGAGGTGTACCAGAACAACGTCTACCGGGACCAGGACAGGTTCGTATCCTTCGCCCGGGTCCTGCACGAAAAGGGCGATACGGACGTCTCCCTGTTCAGCTTCAACTCCTGCTCCAAGGGCTTCCTGGGGGAATGCGGACAGCGCGGCGGCTACCTGGAGATCCGGAACGTCCCGCCGGACGTGGCCGCCCAGCTCACAAAACTGCAGTCCATCAGCCTCTGCGCGAATACGGTGGGGCAGATCGCCACGTACCTCCTGGTGAACCCTCCCCGGCCGGGGCAGCCCAGCTACGAGCTCTACGCCCGGGAGAGGGACGGGATACTCGGCAGCCTCCGGGCCCGGGCCGCCCTGATGGCGGAGGGCCTGAACAGGATACCCGGGATAGAGTGCAACCCCGTGGCCGGGGCCATGTACGCGTATCCCCGGATCACCCTGCCCCCGGGACGCTCCGACCAGGACTACTGCATGGATCTCCTCGAGAAGACGGGAATCTGCATGGTCCCCGGCTCCGGCTTCGGGCAGATGCCGGGCACCTTCCACTTCCGCACGACGATCCTCCCCCCCATGGAGCAGATACGCGAGGTGGTCGGGATGATCGCGGACTTCCACTCGGACTACCGGTGACCACCGGCTGCGTCCCGTCGGCCTTCCGCGGAGCGAAAGCCTGCGGCCGCGCGGGTATCTAGCCCATGCGCTTCCGCCTTATCTGCGCTCCCGAGACGAGGGACGCCCTCTCCGGCCTGCTCTCCAGCCGCGACCTGGGACCCGACCCGAAGGCCGCCCTGGCGGTCGCGCAGCGGGGGATGGACGGGGAGGAAGCCGTAGCGATCGTCTACGATCCCGAGCGCCCGGAGGCCCTGATTCCCGTCCTGGACGCATTGTCCGGCCGCCGCCCGGAATCCACCCTATCCGTGGCCGTGCGGCGGGAGGAGAAGGTCGAGCTCGTTCCCCTGAAGCATATTCTCTACTTCGAGACGGAGGGATCGGGGGTGCGCTGCCACACCGCCGCCGTTACGGGGGAGATCCGGGAGCGACTCCACGAATTGGAGGACAGGCTTCCGGTTTCCCGGTTCTGCAGGGTCAGCAGGTCCGCCATCGTGAACCTGGGGGCCGTTCGGGAGGTTCACCCCTGGTTCGGCCGGAGGCTCCTCCTGAGGTTCGGGGTTCCCGGTCGTCAGGTTGAAGTATCCAAGAACTATGTTCGTATCCTCAAGGATCGCTTGGGGCTGTGAGGTACGGGGAATGAGAACTCTCGTCGACTATCTTCGAAACGCGCTCGCTTCCGGCTTGGTCGGCTTTCTTGTCGCCGTCGCCCTGCAGCTTGCCTGGGGTTCGCCCTGCCTGCCCTTCTCCTTCGCGGGGGCCTGCGCCCTGACCGGGGCCGTCTGCGGCACCGCATCCAAGGGGATCGTAGAGGGGGCCTTCAGCCTGTTCGGGCGCCGGCGCGCCCTGGCCTACGGCTTGAACGCGGCGGTGATACTCATCATCGTTTCGGGCTTCGTGGCCTTCTACACCGGCGACCTCCGAGATATGGGGCCGGCAACCTACGTCATCGGGTTCCTGGGCCCCATCCTGGGCAGCAGCTTCCTCCTTAGCAGGGCTCTGAAGGACGCCGAAAACCTGACGAAGGCTTTCGAACGCAAGCGTCGGGAACTGGACGACAAGCCCGGGACGCCCTGACCCCCACCCGCGACGTCCCGTTCGTCCCCGGTTTTGTCCCTTTCAGGCTTCGATTCGTCCCTTTAAGGCCTTGTTAAGGGACGCATGCCCGAAGGGGATATACCTTGTGGCCCATGAAACGAGCGCGCCCCGGGGGACGATTCCCCTTCCCGACCGGGCTTTTCCTAGCCCTGTGCTACCTGTGCTCCCTGCCGCGCTCCGCCGGGGCATCGGAAATCGCCTGGATGCGCATCCTCGCGGCCGGAGCGGAACCCCTGACCTGGCGCGCCGGGGAGCCCATGCCGGACCGTCCCGGGGGATTCCCCCTGGAGCCCTCCGCGGTATTCTCCTACGCGAACCTCAGCCCCGGGCGGGACATGGACGATTCGGAGCTGGATCGGACGGCGCGGAGGTTCGAACGGGCGCTCTCGGAATGCGGACGTTTCGCCCGGGCCGCCGTGTATGTCCTGGAGACGGGCCCCGGAGGCCTCCGCCGGGGCGTGGTTGCGGAAGTGGAGCCCCAGACCATTCCGGGATTCACCGGGGGACCCGCCTACGCGACCCTGGAGATTCCCCTCGTCGCGGGGCGTCGCGCTGCGCTGGGTATCGCGGCGGGCGCCAACCGGGACGGCGTTTCCTACCGGGACGACGTGTTCCTCGGCCTCCCGTTGGTTCTCGAAGCCTCCCTCGCCTACTCGAACGACCGGATGGAGGAGGGGCCGGCTTCGACCCATACGGTGGAAGTCCGGGCCGGCGCGGGGCCGCGGCTGGGCCCCCTGGCGGACCTGGTTTTCCGGACCCGAAGCCGCTTCCGCCGGGAGGAGGGACACTTCGACCCGCCTCTATGGGCCCTGGACGCCGTCCTGGCCGGCACGACCCTGGGGCTCGGCCGTCCCATCCTGGATTCCCGCTGGAAGGCCGAAGCCTCCTTCTATCCCCAGTCGGGCGAGGCCAAGGCCTCGGTCCTGGCCTCGCTCCGGGCGGGCCCCGGATTCGGCGGGAAACCCGGAGCCGCCGGGTTGACCCTGCGGGGGGCCGCGGGATGGTCCGGCGGCGGCCTGGACGGGGGGGAGCTCTTCGACCTCCAGGCGGGGGATCTCCAGGCGGGGAGCCCGAGCGTCCGGGGGCCCGAGGGCAAGGACGCCCAGGTCCCGGCCTTCGTCCTTTGGGGCGTTGAGGCGGAATGCTCGATCCTCGGATTTTCGTTGTCCTCCTGGCTGCGCTTGGACGCGGGACCCTTCGTCTTCGCGGAAACGGCCTTCACGGGTTCGCGGGGGCACGGGGAGCGCCTTTTCGGGTATGGCGGCGGGCTCAGGATCTACCTGAATCCCCCCGTCAACATCCGGATCGACCTGGGGTACGCCGCGGGATCCCGGGGCCCCGGCGTTTTCATCCTTTCCGTCACTTCGAAGCCATTGTTTTAAGAGGGGGCTCGCAATGCAAAGAAAACTGAAAAAGACCCTGCACCTTGGTTTCCCGCTTCTCTTGGCCGCAAGCTTGGGCTGGGCCCAGGACGGGGACGGCTTCGAATCCCGGCTCCTCCGGGGCATCCAGGCCCACGACCAGGTACTAGCCGGGGATACGGCGGCCCTGGCCCGCGCCCTGGATCTTTTAGGGCCGGAAGGCTGGACAAGGCCTCCCCTCGCCCTGGCTTACCACGGAAGCGCCCTGACTCTCCAGGCGCAGGAGGCCAAGGCGGCCGGCAAGCCGATGCGGGCCCTCTCCCTGATAAAGGACGGCACCAAGGAGATGGACGAAGCCGTCCGCCTCGAACCGGGGGACCTTGCCCTCCGGGTGCTCCGGTTGGAGAACTCCCTGGCCCTCCTGGAGGGATCCCCCGTGGACAGGTCCCGGGAAGCCGAGGAGGACATAGCCGTACTGGCGGCGCGCTCCGGAGAGCTCGCCCCCGAAACCCTTGCCGTCCTGGAGCTGGACAGGGGCAGGCTCGCGCTCTACCGCAGGAGGCTCGACTCGGCCCTGGGATTCTGGCGGGCCGCGGCGCGTACAGCCCCCGGATCCGCGGCGGCGGTCCGGGCACGGACGCTCCTTTCCCGGTACGAGGACTAGCATGGAAGGGCTGTTGTTGGGCTTTTCCAGCGGCACGGTCTGCCTGGCCACCTGCGCCCCTTTTCTTCTGCCCCTCCTGGCCGTGGAAAGCGGGGAAAAGCGAATCCGTCGAGCTCGGCTTATAGCCCTCTTCCTGGCCGGACGCCTGGCGGCCTACGCGGCCGCGGGGTTCCTGGCCGGAAGCGCGGGCGCCCTGGCCGCGGGATACCTGTCCCCCGGGACGGATCTGTTCCTCCTGCGGGCGGGGTGGGCCCTGGGGGGCGCAATCCTCTTGGCGGGCGGGCTGGCCGGAATCCGGGGGCCCGGAGTCTGCTCGTTCCTGGCTGCCCGGGAGAGCCGCCCCCTCTCGGCCCTGGCCCTGGGGCTCGCCGCGGGGCTCAACATCTGCCCGCCCTTCCTGGCCGCGGCGGGGCGGGCCGCGGGGCTCGGGGCGGCGGGCGGAGTTCTCTATTTCCTTATGTTCTTCCTGGGCACCAGCGTCTGGATGATCCTCTTGGGGCTCGCGCCGGCCCTGAGGAAGCACGCCGGGGAGCTGCGGGCCGTGGCCCGCATAACGATGATACTGCTGGGAAGCTACTTCCTGGTGATCCTGGGGGCCCTCGGATGGAGTTGAATTGGAAACCCATCGCAGAATCGCGTCCCGGCAGGACTTCCGTCCCGGCGGCGGCCCTTCTGGTCCTGGGCTTTCTGTACGAGGCCTGGTTCTTCCTGGCTGCGGGAAAATCGGGGGCCGAACTGGCCGGCGGCCTGCTCTGGGGCGCTTTCCTTGGGATTCTCTTCGCCCTTATCGTCTTCACGGGCTCGCCGGAACCTTGGCGCAGAATATTCTTCACGGCTTCGGCCCTGACGTTCATTCCGTCCTTCGTCGCCCAACTCCTGGAAATCCGGGGCCGCATGGCCGTTACGGGCGCCGATATCGCCGCGGCGCAGGTCCCCTTCTGCCACATAGCCATCACTACCTCGCTCCTCCCCGCGGCCCTCCTGCGAACCCTCGACTTCCCCGCCCGGCTCACCGGGGCACGGACCGCCTTCTATCCCATGCTGGCCTATTGGCTCCTCAGCGTCGTCACCCTTGGGCGGGGCTGGTGCTCCTGGGTATGCTTCTACGGCGGGCTGGAGGACGGCCTGGCGGCCCTGCCTAAGCGGCCCCGTGTCTCCACCGGGGGGATGGGGCCGTCCTTCCGGCGGGTCAACCGGGCGGTTCTGGCCTTCGTGGCCCTCGCGGGGCTCGGAACCCTGATACCCGTCTACTGCACCTGGCTCTGCCCCTTCAAGCTCGTCACCGAGTACTCGGCGCCTGTCGACCTCCCATCCTACCTGGCCCTCATATTGTTCGTGGGCCTCTTCCTCGGCCTCGTGGTGATCCTCCCCCTCCTGACCAAGCGCCGTACCCAGTGCTCCCTTCTCTGCCCCTTCGGGGCTCTACAGTCCCTCCTGGACCGCCTGTCCCCGTTCCGGGTGCGGGTGGACAGGAACCTCTGCGTGGACTGCGGCCTCTGCGAGGCCGCCTGCCCTATGCTGGCCCTGGACGCGGAAAGCCGCGCCGGGGGGAGCCCCGCCTCCTCGTGCGTCAAGTGCGGAACCTGTTTCGGCGCATGTCCCAAGGGGGCCCTGAGCTACGGCCGTACCCGGAAAGGCGCCCCGGGAACCCCCCTCCGGGACCTCCGGTGCCGCCTCGGGGCCCGGGGCGGGCGGCCGGCCGGGCTGGCCGCCGGGGCCCTGGGGATTCTGGAGGACCTCCTATCGCCCCGCCTCCTTTTCCCTTTCACGGCGATGAGCTTCGGCATGATCATCTCCACGGCTTTCTCCGCGGACACGATTACCAGGCTCGTCCGGCTCGCGGCGGCGGCAAGCTTCCTCCCGGGAGGGAATCCGTGAACGGGAAAGGCCAAAGACTCCGGGCCGGCGGGATCCTCTCGGCCCTCCTGTCCTTGGCGGGTGCCGCGGCGCTGCCCTTCTACTTCATCCACTCCGACGTCATAAGCGGATTCCTGGCCGGGACCCTGGGGCTTTCGCCCGCGGCGGAGCTCTCGGGCGGAAGGATCGCCGCGCAGTTCTCGGATCCCCTGGGAGACGATCGGGGCGCGGGCTTCCTGGAGCCCCCCGGCTCCCCCTGCTTTGGAGAAGGGGAGCTGGACCTCGTGGGCTACACTGTCCGCACCCCCCTGGTCCGCTCCGTCTGGGCGGATGGCCGCTCGTTCTGGCAGTTGGAGGTCCGCTTCGCCCGGGCCGTCCCCGCAGGGCTGGCGGGGGGCGGGTTCCGGGCTCCGGCGGTTCACATCTACATCGACCTGGACGGGCCGGCCTCGGGGTCCGTCGAAAGCGCCTACGGCGAGGGGGAGTTGGTGCGCTTCTCCCCATCCCGACCCTGGGACTACGCGATATCGGCGAAGGGGCTCGCAGCCTCGGCGGAGATACGGTCCGCCGACGGGGCCTACCATGCCCCGGTCCGGCAGATATGGAACGGGAAGGAGGGGCGGCTCGTCCTGCGCGTGGATCTCCTGCGCGCCCCCGCCCTCCTGGTCTCTATCCTGGACGGCCGGGAAACCGCCCATTACGTCCTGATCGGGGCCCGGGACGACGCCCGGGAAGGCGGCTTCGCGGCGGTGCGGGAATTCCCCAGCCTCCACGCGGGCGGGGGCGCCCGGGACGAGCTCACGCCCCGGGTTTTCGACCTGTTGTCGCCCCCGGGGTTTTCCCAGGCGGCCTTGTTGTCCTCCGGGGACGCGGCTTCCGGGCGCCTGGCCCGGTTGGAGCCGGTCGTGGCCCCGGGGCGGATGGGCGCGCAGGGTTCCCGGCCCTCCGCCGTAGGCGACCCGGGCCTGCGTACGCGGCTCGAGACGGAGGCCCGGAGGGACGCGGAGGAGGCGGAAAAGACGCGGCGGAAGAGGGCGGCAAACCTGCCGGCCCCGGAGCCTGCGGCGGACAGCAGGATACTGGGGGAGCTCTTTGAATTGGGCCTGGAGGAACGGTGCCGCGTCGCAGCGGACTACGCGCTTGAGCGGGACGGGGGCGACCCCGTCGCCCTGGCCTACCGGGGCGCCCTCACGGCCCTGCGCGCGGACTCGGCCCGGGGGCTCGCGGAAAAAATGAGGCTCGTGGAGGAAGCCTATCGGGATCTCGACCGGGCCGTGGAAGCCGTTGCCGAACCCGGGGCGGGCGCCTCCGCCGAGGAAGCGCTTTCCGTGCTCCTGTGCCGGGCCTACGTATCGAGCGCGGTTCCGGATGCGGTATTCGGCCGTGCGGCCCAAGGGGCCTCGGACTTCGACGCCGCCGCCCGCGCCGTTTCCGGGGATTCCCGGAGGCGGGCCTCCTGCCTGGCGGAAGCCGCCCGTGCCTACGAGAAAGCCGGCCTCCGGGAGGACGCGGGCGTCCGGTGGGCGACCCTCTCGGAGCTGCCCGAACTCCCCGCCGCCTTGCGCCTGGAGCTCCTGGACCGCGGACTCGCCTCCAACGACGGCGGACCCCGGGAATAGCCGATCTCCGGTCTCCGCCCCGGTCCGGGTTCCGGTCCAGGTTCCGATTCCGCTCCCGGCGCCCCGTTTGCCCGAACGGCGTCAACCGGTATTGCCCGCCCCCCTCCGGGAACGGTATATTTACCCTCGATATTGAGCCTTGGGATTACCCGGCCCCGCCGGG
>CAYTYG010000049.1:2408-13400 GCA_964441515.1 uncultured Treponema sp. | reverse complement strand
GCCCCCGCCTCTTAAACCAGTGGTACCGCTGGTGGAGATCGTCCAGGACCGGGCTGCCATCGAAATCCAGCGGGGCTGCAGCCGGGGGTGCCGTTTCTGCCAGGCCAGCAGCATCTATCGGCCGGTGCGCGAACGGACTCAGGATGAGATCATCCAGTCAGTCGGCACAATACTGGAAAACTGCGGTTACGATGAAGTCTCCCTGGTCTCTCTGAGCACTTCAGACTATCCGGAGATTGATAAACTGGTGACAACCCTGGCCAAGCTTTACCCGAATATCACCTTTTCTCTACCCAGTCTGCGGATCGCCGCCTCTTCGATCCAGTTAATGGAGTCTCTGCCCTCCGGACGCAAGACCGGTCTGACCTTTGCCCCGGAAGCCGGCAGCGAGAGACTGCGGCATGTCATCAATAAATGCATCCCGGAAAGCATTCTATTGGAAACAGCCTCTATCGCTTTTCAGCGCGGCTGGACTACCATAAAACTGTATTTTATGATTGGCCTGCCGCAAGAGACCATGGAGGATGTTCAGTATATCGTCAGGCTGATTGAGAAGGTCCATGCCACCGGCCGGGAATTTATGGGCCAACGCGCCAGAATCGGAGTGAGCTTGTCTACCTTTGTCCCCAAGCCGCATACCCCCTACCAGTGGTGCCGACAGATAGGGGAGGATGAGGCCCTCGGTAGGATCAACTATGTACGGAACGCATTCCGCTCGGAACGCCGGCTCAAGATATCCTACCACTCTCCCTTCGTGTCCCTCCTGGAGGGCCTCCTAAGCCGGGGGGACGAAAGAGCGGGGGAGCTTGTTCTGGACGCCTGGAAGGAGGGAGCGCGCTTGGACGCCTGGGAGGACCTACTGAACCGGGACGCATGGCGCTCCGCCCTGTCCCGCGCTCCCTTGGGATTCCTGGAGGAAACCCTCGGGGAGCGGGATACAGGAAAGCCGCTCCCCTGGGACGACGTATCCCTGAGAATCGGAAGGGCGGCCTTCCTTCGGGAGTTCGACCGGTCCGGGAAAGGCATCCTTACCCCGGCCTGCGAGTATCCCTGCACGGACCCCTGCGGGGTATGCGGTATGGATAGGCGCGCCGTCATAAAAAACATACATTCTATAATCCCGCAGGAAAGGGAAACGGATAAAACCCGCGTTGTAGTTGTTCCAGCTTTAAAACGGGGCGAGTCCTCCTGCCGTTCCGTGTTAAGGTTTTCGAAAACCGGATCTTCCGCCTACCTACCGCACCATTCCATCCTGGATTTCCTGTACCGCGCCCTGCAGTTGGGAGCTGTCCCGGTCGTGTTTTCGGAGGGCTACAATCCTATTCCGAGGCTGGAGATCGAGGAGCCCATACCACTTGGCATGGAGTCCCTGGATGACTATGCCGGTCTGTTGCTTTCGAGCGACATGAATTCCGAAGTGCTGCGGGAGTCCTTGAACCGTTTTCTTCCTTCCGGAATATCCATAGCAGATACGAGGATTTATCCGCTGCGCAAGGGAGCCAAGACAAGGTCCCTTTCCGCCATCCACTGGGGCTCGGACTACAGGATTGGGTGCTCGCAGGACAGCATGCTGGAATGCCTGGGGGATTTCCTTTCGGACGAGAGACTAAAGGGATCGGGAGTTTTTCCGGGTGAGGATGAATCGAGCTGCGTGGTTCGCCTCAAGTCCGGAGGCAATCGCGAGGTCGGGTTCGGGGCCTTGTTCAAGAAAGCCTTCGGCATTTCCTTCGCGGAGAGCGAAATGCCGGTAGTACGGCTAGTCCAGTGGGCCGATATCGGACGCGGTCCGGAACGGTATTTCGACGCCCTGAAAGCCCTGCACAACATCTAACGACTTAGACTATGAAGGTTTTAATTCGGGTCTTGGGTTTTCATCTAAAAGTAGACAGAATATACATTATAGGAAGTTGTTAGTCGTATACATCGAATTCGGGTGGGTCATCTAAAGAAAAAGATTTAGGCTCGCTATAAATGAAATCCACCCCACCGCTTGCCGTAGAGATTCCATACGAAAGCACATAACACTGAAAGTATGTTTTACCATCATCATACTGGTCACTTTTTAAATCCTCATCGTTCTCTATCAGGTAATCGGAAGAAAAACCATCATTCTCTTTATCTGTTACGTTTCGCTTAACAACGGCAGGTAATACAGGAAAAGTTGATGCTGTAAATTCTATAAAATCTATTTCAACATTTGTTTTATCGGAGTAATTAATTTCAATCGCGAAAGGATCGTTTCGGTCCATCTCTTCTATATCCAGCTTAGCTGCTCCATCAAATAAAAGTTGCCTGTAACCCAAACTTGTCATTTTTTGATAAACAGTAGTCGGGCTCGAGCTGTAGGCGGATGAAATCGAATCACGTGCGTTCTCCGCTGCACCCGGTGTTGCGTAAAACCTGTACAGAACGATGAATCCGCGGAATACCGTAGAGTCGTTGTCTTCGTTGTTTTCGAAATGAAATGCGCCGCTAGATTCCGAAACGTTTTCCGGCGGCTCCAGGTAGACGTAGTCCTGCAGCCCGCAGCCGGACGCAAGAAGGCACGCGAAGAGGCCGGCCAGGAAGACCTTATACGAAGGCAGGATACCCGAAAAAGCGGACTTCCGTCCGTCGGCGGGCGCGCCCTTCGCGGCTTTCCCCACGAACAAACTCATCCGTTCCTTCGCCTGCCTCTCCGGGTCTCCGGAGGCGCAGGGGGCTCGAGGGGCTCCAGGCAGTCCACCAGCTCGTAGATCCCCACGGGTTTGTTCTTGCCCTTCACGCGGATGTTGTCCAGCTCCCGCACAACGAAGCGGTCCTTCACCAGTCCGTAGGTGTTCTCCCCTATTATGATGTTCGTTCCGTATTCCTTGTTCGTGCCCTCCAGCCGCGCCCCGAGGTTCACGTTGTCCCCCATAAGGGTGTAGTTCATGCGCGCGGGGCTTCCCATGTTGCCCACGGTCATGATCCCCGAGTTGACGCCTATGCCGATGTTGAGCCGCACCGCCTCGGGCCACTGCCGGTTCCACTCCCGGAGGACCTCCATCTGGCGCAGGGCGCACTTGCAGGCCAGGACGGCGTGGTCGTCCTGCTTGAGGGGCGCCCCCCAGAAGCACATGATCTCGTCCCCCACGTACTTGTCCAGGTAGCCCCCGAACTCCAGTATCACGTCCGTCATGGACGTGAGGTAGCTGTTCAGGTGGTTCACCAGCTCCTGGGGGCTCATGTTCTCCGAGAGTGTCGTGAAGCTCCGGATGTCCGAGAAGAGGACCGAGAGCTCCTTGTCCACCCCCCCGAGCTCCGGCGGGGACTCCACGAGCTGGTCCACGACCTTCGGAGAAAGGTACTTGCCGAAGGTCTCCCGCATCTGGCGCTTGTCCTTGTCCTCGGTGAGGGCCCGGTACACGATGACCGCTACGAAGGCGAAGACCGCGGCCAGGCTCGGCATGGTATAGTTGAGAAGGTAGGCGGAGCCGTCGAAGACGTAGGACGCGATGAAAAAATACGCCACCACGGAGAAGAGGGTGTACCCTACCCCGATCAGCGCGGAGAGCCGGGAAACCAGGAAGGCCGTGGCCAGGGCCATGCCGGAAAGGATCAGGATGTCCACCCACGCGGGAGCCTTGTGGATGAAGTTGTCCATGAGGATGGTGTTCAGGGCGTTGGCGTGTATCTCGATCCCGTACATGAGCCCGTAGGGCGTGGGTTTCTCGTCCTCCGCCATCCCGCTGGCGAAGGCCCCGACCATGACGATGCGGTTGGCCACCCCCATGGTCCTTCGCCACTCCGAGGGGTTCGGTCCGGGCGCCTTCTCCGCGTAGCCCGCGTAGGAGCGGACCGGGAAGGTCTGGTGGCCCTCCATGCTCTCGCTGGAGCGGTGGCCCATGTAGTTGACCAGCATCTGGCCGTACTCGTTTATGGGGATGAGGATCTCCGGGATTTCCCTCCAGACGGCTTCCCTTCGCAGGTTGCCCTCTGCGTCGTATTCCTCCCGGGAGACGGGAACGGCGTAGGGTACCCACTCCCCCGAGGCCGCTTCGTACCGCTTGGGGGACGGGATGCGGATGTGCTTGTCCAGGACAACCTCGATCTCGTCCAATTCCTTCCCGAAATAGTCCAGGGCGAGGGAGAGGGTGATGGCCGGGACGAACTCGTTGGAGAACCTGCGGACTACGTGGTACTCCTCGTCCGGCTGGCCGTCCCCGTCCGTGTCCTCGACCTTGAGCGGGGCCTTTTTCTCCATTTCCGCGCGGAGCGAGGATAGGGTTTCCGCGGTCAGGGGAAGTTCGATGTCGTGATACTCACCCCGGGAATCCTGCCAGGCAAGGCTCTCGAAGGCCGCCCCGTCCACGTCAAAGCCGGCTTTCAGATCGTCCAGGCGCAGGATCTCCTTGAGAAGGGAAAGCCGGACCAGGAGGGGCTGCCTCCGGTAGACCTTGTCGGAGTCCGCCACGAAGTTGGCGTGTCCATACCCCTTCGTCGCGCGGCCGTAGGGTTCCAGGGGGGGCTCCACGCCGTGGAAGCCGGGTATGCCCTTCCAGTCCCCCTGTATGGTCTTGATGGACCCCCATCGGTCGTACAGAGCGTTCTGCCGGGTCCTCAGCTCCTCCTCGTCGGCGCCCTGGGAGGGAGAGGCGGTAAGGACGGTCTCCAGGAAAACGCGTCCGGACTTCTCCATGCTCTCCACCATCAGCGCGTCGTTCGCGGGATTCCGGTCCGGATCGTTGAAGAATATGTCCAGGAAGAGGGAGCGCTCGCGGTTATCCTGGTTTTTGATCCGGGCGAAGGAATTGACTAGGTCCGCGTGCACCCTCCTCGGGAACGGCCAGTTGCCGTACCGGGAAAGGGAGTTGAAGTCGATGCCCACGATGAGAATGTCCTCGGAGACGCGTACATCCCGGTCCGTCTGGACGGTTCCCTCCTGGAGGGTCTCCTTCCGCTGGGTGGTCTTCAGGGTGAAAAAGGTGTCCAGCACTTTAAGATCGAGCTTTCCCAGGAGGCCGGTTTCATAATTCAAAAGCAGGAAAATCCCGATTACAAGTAAGCCGAGGATGAGGCCGAACCACTTGGTATCCAGGATTTTCGGCCGCCTTTTGGCCATGCTGCGCCTCCTGAGAAAAAAGGCGGTCCGGGCATCCCGGACCGCCGGCGTCAGGCTTGTCTCCGATTCAAGGGAGAAGTCCCTGGGACTTGAGGAGGATTATACGGTTACGGCCGAGCTTTGTCCAATCGTTGTCGGGATGCCCGGAAGCCAGCTTCTCGTACTGGTCGGCCGCCTCCTTAAACTGCTTGGACTCCTCGTACAGGGTCCCCAGGACGAAAAGGGCGTGGGGTGCGCCCACGGAATCGGGATAATTCTCCAGGAACCGCTTCCAGAGAGAGACGGCCGTCTCGATATCCCGCTCCTCCGCGGCCCGGGCGGCTTCCTGGAGCGCGAAGGGCGCCAGGAAGGAATCGGTTTTCCTTTCCGCGGCTTCCAGGAATTTCCTCTCCGCGGAGGCCCAATCCTCCCGTTCGGCGTAGAAGCGGCCGGCGAGCATGAGGGCCTTCTGCGCGGCGTATCGCTTTCCGAAGCGGGAGCTAATGGCGTCCAGCTCGGCGAGGATCTCGTCCGACTTGCTCCGGGATTCGGGACTCTCCTCCAGGGCCGTCCATTCCCGGATGGAGGCTTCCGCCTTTTCCATCGCTTCCGTGGCGGCGGCGGAAATCCTCCCGTCCACCACCGTCCAAACCGCGGCCGCCAGGAGCACGGCCAGGATCGCGGAAAACAGGACGAGGAAGAATACGCGGTTCCGGCGAAGGAACTCGTTCAGCACGGCATGGAATGTAGGTTTCTCCTCCCGCGCGGTATTCTCGCGCGGGACGGGCGCTTTCGAGGCCATAGGTCACTCCTTGTATTCGTTGATCGACAGCTCTTTTATGAGGCGGGATAGGTATGTTCTCTGGATATCCAGAACTCTTGCGGTCTCCGTCTGGTTCCAGTTGTGATCCTCCAGGGCGCGGCGTATGAAATGCCGCTTGAAGACGGTGAGGGAATCCTTAAGGCTCTTTCCCCCGTAGGGATCCGCGCTCTCCGCGCGGCCGCCCAGCAAAAGGTCGGCGGCGCGTATGAGCTGGTCCTTGGCTATCACGCAGGCCCGCTCCACGGCGTTCTCCAGCTCCCGGACGTTTCCCGGCCAGGAGTACGAGAGCATCCTCTCCATGGCCTCCTCCGTGAAGCCCCGAAACTGCTTCTTGGTCTCCCTGCCGAATTTCTTGAGGAAGTACTCCGCCAGCACGGGGATGTCTTCCTTCCGCTGGCGAAGGGGGGGGACGTAGAGGGGCAGGACGTTCAGCCGATAGTATAGGTCGCTCCGAAACTCGCCGGACTCCACGAGGGCTTCGATATCCCGGTTCGTGGCGGCCACGATGCGGACGTCCACGGTGACGGTGTCGCTGGACCCGACCTTCTCGAAGGTCTTCTGCTGGAGAACCCGCAGGAGCTTGGCCTGGAGTTTGAGCGGCAGATCCCCGATCTCGTCCAGGAAAATGGTTCCCCCGTCCGCAAGCTCGAAGCGGCCGCGGCGGTTTTGCACGGCGTCCGTGAAGGCGCCCTTGACGTGTCCGAAGAGTTCGCTTTCCAGGAGCCCCTCCGGGAGGGCCGCGCAGTTCACCCGTACGAAGGGCCCCTTCTGGCGGGCGGACTTCAGGTGGAGCTGTTCCGCGAAGAGCTCCTTCCCCACCCCGCTTTCCCCCAGGATAAGGACGGAGGAATCCGTGGGGGCCACGCGTTCTATGAGCTCCAGCTTCTCCTGGATGGCCGGGCTGGCGGACACGAGCACATGGTAGCCCTTGTCCACGTCGATCTGTTCCCTCAGGAAGCCGATCTCCTCCCGGGCGCGTTCCAGGTATCGGGCGTTTTCTATCGCTATGGCCGCCTGCACCGCGAAGATCTCCAGCCACTGGAGGTCGTCCTGGGTGAAGTAGCGCTTGTCCTTCTTGTTGAGGATTTCGATGACCCCTACGCACTTGTCCCGCACCAGCATGGGCACGGCCAGGATGCTGTGGGTGGCAAAACCGGTGCTCTTGGATATTTCCCCGTAGAAGCGGCTGTCCGTCTCAACGTCGTTCACGATCAGGGACTGGCTGTGGGCCGCGACCCACCCGGCGATGCCCTCGCCGGGATTCAGGGAGAATTTCTTGACCTCCCGTCCCACCGGTCCCAGGGCGATCTCGAAATAGAGCTTGCCGTCCTCGGTGTTCTTAAGAACGAGGCTGGAAGCCTCCCCCTCCGTCAGGCGCGTGGCCGACTCGATGATATGAGTCAGGAGCGACCTCGCGTCCGCATAGTTGGAGTTTATCAGCGTGTTGATCTCAAGGAGGGTTTCGAACTTCTTGGGGTCGATACGTTCAAGCATCGTACATCAGGAGTTCTTCTTGGAGTCGTCCCTCTCCTTGAGCATGTCGCCGAGGGTATATCCCTCCGCCGCGTCGTCCTGCATGAAGCGGGAAATCTCCTCCCGCTGCTGCTTCTTCACGAGATCTCGCACGGAGAGGGAGAGTTTCTGCCTTTCCGGGCTCAACTCGACGATCACGGCCTTGATGGCGGCGCCCACCTCGTACTTCTTTACGGCGTCCTCGAAGGTTTCCTCGCGGTCGACGGAGAGGTTGGACTTGTTGACCAAGCCCTCGATATCGCCCTGTACCTTCACGAACACGCCGAAATCCGTTATGGAGGAGACGGTTCCCTCCACGATGCTTCCCGCGTGGAAAGCCGTGGCGAAGGAGTGCCAGGGATCCTCCGAGAGCTGCTTGACGCCCAGCCGGATGTTGCGGTTGTCGGGATCCGAGTCTATGACCATGACCTCGATTTCCTGCCCGGCCTCGAGCTCCGAGCCCGGGTGCTTGATCCGTTTGGTCCAGGAGATGTCGTCCACGTGCAGGAATCCGTCGATGCCTTCTTCCAGCTCGATGAAGGCGCCCGCGTTGGTAAGCTTGACGACCTTTCGGGTGAGGCGCATGCCGACGGGATACTTGTCGGAGACCTGGTCCCACGGGTTCTCCTGAACCTGCTTGAGGCCCAGGGAGACCTTGCCGGCCTGCAGGTCGTAGGCGAGGATCATGCACTGGACGGGATCCCCGATACGGAGCATCTCGTCGGGCTTCCGTACCTTGCGGACCCAGGAAAACTCCGAGATGTGGGCCAGACCCTCTATCCCTTCCTCGATCTCTATGAAGGCGCCGTAGTCGGTCAGCTTGGTCACTTTGCCGTTTACGACGTCCCCGACGTGGTAGCGCTCCTCGAAGGTAAGCCAGGGATCCTCGGTGAAGTGCTTCAGGGAGAGGTTGATCCTGCGCTCCTCGGGGTCCATGCGGATCACCTTTAGCTCGATCTCCTGGCCCTTCTTCACGAAATCCTTGGGCCGGGTCACGTGGCCCCAGCTCATGTCGTTGATATGCAGGAGTCCGTCGAAGCCGCCCAGGTCGATGAAGGCGCCGAAGCTGGTGAAACTCTTGACTTCGCCCTTGACTATGTCGCCGATCTGGATCTTGGAGAAGAATTCCTCGCGGTTCTTTTCGGTCTGCTCGTCCAGCCACCTGCGGCGGTTCACCACGAGGTTTACGCGCTTTTCCGAATAAAGCCGCTCGAGGTAGAACTTGCTCTTCACCCCGATGAGGTAGTCGCCCTTCTCCACCCTCTGGCTGTCCGCCTTGGAGATGGGAAGGAAGGCCCGCAGATTGGGACCGAGATTGACGTCGAAGCCGCCCTTTATTTCCTTCTCTATGACGCCGTCCACGGGCTGGTTGTCCTTGAACGCGTTGGAAATGGTCCGCCAGCGGATCTTCTCGTCCGCGCGCTTCTTGGAAACGACGATTTCGCCCGAATATGTCTCCTTCTTGAGGAGCACCACGCTGACTGTATCTCCGATCTTTGGGGGGGTCTCAAATTCGACCAGGGGGATCTTCCCCTCGCTTTTGGCGCCCACATCCAGGAAAACGCAATCGTTCGCTACTTCGATCACATGACCGTCGACGAGTTCCCCTTCCTCGAGGTGATCCATGGATTTTAGATACTGTTCCTGCAATTGTGTCTGGAAGCTGTCCTCCGGGGTCGCGGACTCTTCCTTTCCCACTTCCTTCACACCCATATTCTTCCCTTGCTGTTGAATTTTCGTGTACACTTTCTCATAAACTTCCTCTATGGTCAAGTAAGAGGTGTCCAAATAGAGGGCATCCGGGGCCACTTTCAGGGAGCCTTCCTTCTTTTCCTTGTCTATCCTGTCCCGCATCTCGATGTTTTGAAGGATCTCCTCCAGTCCCAGGGAGCTGGTGCCCTGGGCAAAGCGCCTGCGGGCCCGGGATTCCGGGTTCGCGTCCAGGTAGAACTTGTGCCGGGCGTCGGGAAAGACCTCCGTCGTGATGTCCCGTCCCTCCACGACTACGTCCATTCGCAGGGCGAGGCCCCGGACAACCTCGTTGACGATGTGCCGAAGGGGAACGTAGGCGCTCACCTGGGCCACCCAACGCTCCACGGCGTCCGTGCGGAGGAAGGATTCCACTTCGGCGCCGTTCAGGCGGACCCGGCCGTCCCGGTAATCCAGGGACGCGCCTTGGGCCCAGGGGACGACCGTTTCCTCCGAGGAGGGGTCCAGCCCGGCCTCGAGTATCCCGTGGGTAAGCGCCCGGTAGAGGTTGCCGGAGTTTACGTACGTATACCCCATGCGCTCGGCCAACATGCGGGCTATGGTGCTTTTCCCGGTCCCGGCCGGGCCGTCGATCGCTACTACCATTCTTTCCGTCTCCGTGTTCCGCCCCGGGCTTCGATATCTGACGCGCCCGGCTCCCGATCCGCGGTTTTCTCCGCGGAGTTTTCCAGGAGCTTCCGGCGCTCCTCCTCCGTGAGATCCCGGAAATCGCCCGGTTCAAGCCCCGCGGCCTCGACGGGCCCGATGCGGATCCGGGTGAGGCGTACGGCGGCGATTCCGAAGGCGTCCAGGGCTCTCCGGACCTCCCGGTTCCGTCCCTCCACGAGCACGACGCGGAGGGTGCGGGAATTCTCCCTTTCCGCCCGCAGGGCGCGGAGTATCTGCCCTCCCTCCGGTATGCCCCGGAGAAAGGCCCTCTCGAAATCCTCCGGTACGTCCCGGTCGGTCCGCACCCGGTATTCCTTCTCGATTCCGCCGGAGGGGTGTCCCACAATCCGGGCAAACTCCCCGTCGTTCGTGAAGAGAAGAAGGCCCTCGGAATCGTAGTCCAGCCTCCCGATGTTATAGACCCGCTCCGCCACGCGGGGCCGAAGTATATCCGACGCCACGGGGCGCATGTGGGGATCCGACAGGGCGGAAAGGACGCCCCGGGGCTTGTTGAGCACCAGGTATCTTTTTTGGGCCTCCGGTTCCACCGGGCGGCCGTCCACCTCGATCCTTGCGTTTTCGGGGACCCGGAAGCCCATCTCCGTGACGATCCTGCCATCCACGGAGACCCGGCCGTCCCGGATGAAGCCCTCGCAGGCTCGGCGGCTCGCTACCCCGCAGGATGCCAGGTACGCCTGGAGGCGGATTCCTCGTGGACGGGAGGAGCCTTCGGGGATAGTCACGTATCCTCGCGATCGAAACGCTCGTGGTCCAGTTCGTCCAGGCGCGGAAGGTCCGCTATGGAGTCCAGGCGGAAGTATTTCAGGAAGTCCTTTGTGGTGCCGTACTGGATGGGCTTGCCCGGCGCGTCCTTTTTTCCCACTTCCTTGATAAGCTCCTTTTCCAGGAGGAAGCGGATCATGTTGTCGGCTCCGACCCCTCGGATGGCCTCTATCTCCGCCCGGGTTATCGGCTGGGAGTACGCGACAATGGACAGGGTCTCCAGGGCCGCCCGGGAGAGCCGGGAATCTTTCCTGCGGCCGTAGTGCTCCTTCAGCCCCTCCCAGAGGTCTTTCTTGGGGGCGAGGGTCCACCCTCCCCCGATGCGCACCAGTTCCAGTCCGTGTTCCGGACCGGCCAGGGCTTCCCCGAGAAGCTCCAGCGCGGACTCGACCAC
>CAYTYG010000049.1:0-2398 GCA_964441515.1 uncultured Treponema sp. | reverse complement strand
CGCAGCGCACGGCCAGCCCGCTGTTCAGCTCGACCACGTCCTTGCCCAGCCCGGAGATGCGGGAAAGGGAAACCAGATCCTGCGGTTCGGGCTCTAGAAAAAGGATGGTTTCCAGAAGGGCGGACTCACGCTCCAGACGGATTTCCATCGGGGGCTCCTGTTTCTGCCGGTCGTTCGTTTCTTCGTTGCTCATGGCGTCGTATCTGTATGTCTCCAAAAAGTTTATGCTGGAAAATCGAGATGAGCCGGAGCTTTACGGCTTCCAGGACGGCCAGGAAGGCGCAGATGACGTCCAGCGTCGACTTGTTCCTTGTCAGGAGGTCGGTGAAATCGAAGCTATCCCGGTTTTCGAGGATTTCGTGGATAAGGGCGAGCTTCTCGTTGATGGAAACTTCCTCGTAGAGGTCTATGATGCGTTCCGAGGATACGGAGGATATGAGGCCGGAGAAGGAGACCAGGAGATCCCAGACGTCGATGCGGGACCAAAGATCCTCCTCCACGGCGAAGGGGAGAGCCCGCTGTATCTTCCGCCGTTCTATCGTCCACTCGACCTCCAGCTCCTTGGCTTCCATCATTTCCGTAAGCTTCTTGAATTTCTGGTACTCTATGAGCTTCTCGATCAGATCCCGCCGAGGATCCTCAATCTCGTCCCCCAGGTCTATCTCCACGGGCAGGAGCATCCGGGACTTTATGTAAAGGAGCGTGGAAGCCAGGGAGTAAAACTCCGTCAGGTCTTCCAGGGAGGTTTCCGCCGCCATGTCCAGGTACTCCAGGTACTGTTCCGTGATGGAGGCTATCGGGATGTCGTAGATGCTCACCTCGTTCTTTTTTACCAGAAACAGAAGGAGGTCGAGGGGGCCCTCAAAGTCCTTGATGTGGAAATGCTGGCCTGCGCCCTCGGATTCGGGCCGATAGTCCTGAAGATCCGACATGGGTTTGGATACCGATCTCTTTTCTTGGATTAGCGCCGCGAAGCGGCGGCCGACGGACGGCGGAAAAGTATTATAGTCCCGCCGGAGCCTGAAGGTAAATACCTTGCGGGGGGAGCCTGGCGGCTATCCTGCGGAAGGGGCGTCCCGTCCTCGGGTCCCGGATGTCCGGGCTCAGCTCCAGGAGGGGCACCAGGGCGAACAGGCGCTCGGAAAGCCGGGGATGGGGAATCGAGAGCCCGGGGAGATCCAGGACCTTGTCGCCATAGAGGAGCAGATCGATGTCGAGGGTGCGGGGGCCCTTCGAAAGCTCCCGCGAGCGGTCCCGTCCGTGCGCGGCTTCCACGGACTGAAGGGCCTTGAGGAGTTCCGCAGGCTCAAGGTCCGTGAGTCCTCGGACCGCGGCGTTCAGGAAGGGAGGCTGCTCGAAAAAATCCCGGGGGTCTGTCCGGTAGAAGGAAGAGACCTTGAGATCCGACAGCATCCCTGCCAGAGAGCGGCAGGCGGACCGCAGTATTCCGGCCGTGTCCCCCACGTTCCCTCCGAGGCCGAGAAATACGAGAACACCGGGAGCTCCCGGAGTCAGAAGAGTCCTTCCTCGCCGGATTCCGCCGTCTTGGCCGCGCTCGGGCGCGCGGGAGCGCGGGAAGCCGGCCGAGGGGATTCCGCGACGGCCTCGGCGCGGGCCGAAGGAGCGGTACGGGACGCGGCCGGAGCCGCGGGAGCCGCAGGTTTGGCTTCCGGGGCATTCGCGACGCCGCCCGCGGAATCCTTGGGAGCGAAGATCAGGGCCCGGACTTTTTTCTCCAGCTCCGCCGCCCGTTCGGCGTTCTGTTCCAGATAGGCCTTCGCGTTCTCCCGTCCCTGGCCTATCTTTTCCTCGCCCCAGGTGTACCAGGCTCCCTTCTTGTCCACGATGTTGTACTTCACCGCCGCGTCGATCAGGCTTCCGATCCAGGATACGCCCTTGCCGAACATGATTTCCAGCTCGACCTTGCGGAAGGGAGGCGCCACTTTGTTTTTCACCACCTTGACGCGGACGCGGTTCCCTATGGCGTCTTCGTCCCCGCCCTTGTCGATCGTCTCGATCTTGCGGACTTCCAGCCGTATGGAGGAATAGAATTTCAGGGCGTTGCCCCCTGTCGTGGTCTCCGGGTTGCCGAACATGACCCCGATCTTCATGCGTATCTGGTTGATGAAGACAAGGATGGTCTTGGATTTTCCGATGGTGGCCGTAAGCTTTCTAAGTGCCTGGCTCATAAGGCGGGCCTGGAGGCCGACATGGGCGTCCCCCATGTCCCCCTCGATTTCAGCCTGGGGAGTGAGGGCGGCTACGGAGTCCACGACGATGACGTCCACGGCGCCGGAGCGCACCAGGGATTCCGCGATCTCCAGGGCCTGCTCCCCGCTGTCGGGCTGGGAAACCCAGAGATCGTCGATGTTGACTCCCAGGTTTTTCGCGTAGATAG
>CAYTYG010000048.1:7659-13600 GCA_964441515.1 uncultured Treponema sp. | reverse complement strand
CCTGGACTCGGAAGGGACCATCCTGGCCAGCCTGCCCCCGGGAGCGAAGCTTCTGGGAAGAAAGCCCCGGGAGATGCTGGGACGGCGTTTCAACACCCTGTTCCACCCGAACTACGTACGGGTTTTCGACGGCAGGAGCGCCTGGAACGAGATCGTTTACCTGGAGGGCGCGGACGGAGTCGCAAAACCCTTCGGGATACGCCGCCTGCCGGCGGACCGGGAGCCCTTCCGCACGATCACACCCCGGGCCGCGGAGCACCTCTTGGTCAACGAACTAATAATCTACCGCGCCCTGGAAGACCTGCACGCGCGCACTCTCGCGGAACACGCCGAGGAGCTGGAGTCCGTAAACCAGAAGCTGAAGCGGCAGACCCACAAGCTCCGGAAGGCCCTGGAGATCCTGGAAGCCCGAAACCGGCAGATGATGAAGGAAATGAACCTGGCCGTGGAGCTCCAGAAGTCCCTCCTCCCGAAGTCCTATCCGGACACAGCGTCCGTGGCGTTCACCCACCGGTATATTCCCCTGGCCATGGTGGGCGGGGACTTCTTCGCCCTGTCCCGGACGGGGCAGGACCGCGTGGGGGTGCTCATCGCGGACGTCTCGGGGCACGGGGTGGCGCCCGCCTTCATTACCGCCATGATCCGCAGCCTCTTCGACTACCTGGAATCCCGGGAATCCTCGCCGGCGGTCGTCCTGCGCCGGGTCAACGAGGAATTCGGCAAGATCGTCAACACCGACCACTTCGTGACGGCCTTTTACGGCATCTTCGATTTCGAGGCCATGACCTGCGTGTACTGCGGGGCGGGGCATCCTCCCCAGCTCATCGTGCACCGGGACGGGAGCGTCACCCGCCTTACCTCCCGGGAGCCCATCATCGGCATGCTGGAGGACCACGAATACCGCGACCAGACCGCGTCCCTGTCCGGCGGCGACCTCCTGTGCTTCTATACGGACGGCGCCCTGGAGGCCCGGGACGCCGGGGACCGGATGTTCGGGGTGGAGGGCATCGAAAGGAGCCTCCTGGACCACCGATGCTCCGGCCTGGACGCCGTCGCGGATTCGCTGATCACGGACCTCATACAGTTCATGAAGGATCCCTTCTTCGAGGACGACATCACGATCGTGCTGGGGCAGGTCATCGAGAGCCTCTGATCCGGGGCCCTAAGCCGGCAAGGACCCCCGGATGGGGGTCACCGTATCCGGCGCACCCTCGGTATCCGGATCTCCGCGAAGGCGTCCAGGACGCGTTCCATGAGCGCGAAGCTCTCCTCCTCCAGCAGGTCCGCCGTGTCGCCCGGGCCGTGGAGCCGGGCCCAGGTTGGAGGCAGGGATTCGGGATACAGCCCCGGGACCGCGGGATCCCCGTTTCCGTCGGAAACCTTTTCCTCGAGGCTCCGACGGTACGCCTCCGCCTCGGCCCTCGGCAGGAGCGTGACGGTCACCGCGGGAACCCCTCCCAAGGCGAACCCGAGGTCGTCGGACCAGGGGACGGGAAGGGCCATGGGGCTCTCTCCCGTACCCTTCCGCAGGGCGCGGGCGGCCCAGGAGCCCAGGGTGCGGAGGGAGGCCGAGAGGCCCGAGCTTTCCATGCCCCGCGCCTCCAGAAGGTCCCGGGCCGTCGTGGACAACAGGGGCGTCGTCCCCCGGCCCGTGACGTCGAAAACGAAGACCGCCGGGGGCTCACCGCCTTCCCCCGAAAGCGCCCGGACGCGCCCCGCCAGGACCCGGGCAACCGAGAAGGCGCCCTGCTCCCCCGCCGAAGCGGACTCCTCGGAGTCCGTGAAGATGAGCACGGTATTGCAGGGATCCGGCCTACGGGCCAGGCGGCCGGCCAAACCGACCAGCTGCAGGCACGCGGCGCCGTTGTCCAGGGCGCCCGGACTCCCGGCCGCGCGGTCATGATGCGCCACCAGGAGCTTGGTGCGGTACCGGGTATCGTACGCGGAGTCCCGGAACCGGACTACGAGGTGCTCGCTCCCAGCCAGGACGCTCCTGGCCGCTTCCGCCCCCGCCTCCCGCAGGGCCGCCTCCAGGACGGAGGGGCGGTCCGCGTCGGGAGCCGTCAGGGCCCGGAGGAGCATCCGGGGTATCACGGCTCTCGGAAATCCGGGGCGGCGACGGAGCCCCGCAGGACGAGCCGCGCTTCCATGAGGCGATGGGCCGGCGTCTGGCCGTCCAGCAGCATCGTGACGGCCCGTGCCGCCTCGTAGCCCTTTTCGTAGCCCGGCTGCCGCATGGTCGTGAGCCCGGGGGAGAGGAGCCTGGACAGGGGAATGTCGTCGAAGCCCACCACGGAGAGGTCCCGGGGTATGATCACCCCGCGCTCGGCGCAGTAGGCGTAGATGCCCGCGGCCACGATGTCCGCCATGGCGACCACGGCCGTGGGCCCGGGGTCCGGTCCGCCCAGGACGGCCTCGGCCGCGGCGCGCCCCCCTTCCAGGGAGCTCTCCACGGAGAGGTGGGTAACCTCCGGCCCCCCGGAAAGGGAAAGCCCGGCTTCCCGCAGGGCGCGGTCGAAGCCCGCCCGGCGCATGTCCCGGACCCTGGAAAAGCACTCCTGCGGATTATGGTAGGCCTCGGAGCGGAGTTCGGCCACCGCGATGCGCCGGTGCCCGGCGTCCAGGACGTGCCGCATCACGACGTAGGCGGCCTTCTCGTCGTCGATCCCGACGTTCACCGAGCGATCGGCGTCTATCCCGTCTATGGTCACGAAGGGTACGTGGCGCTTACGTATCAGCTCGATCACGGTGCCGTAGGGCCCCACTCCGACGGTGACGAACCCGTCCACCGCGGCCCGCCGCACCGCCTCCAGTATCTGTCCCTGGACGGGAGGAATCAGGGCCAGGGAAAAATCCCTCTCCTGGCAAACGGCCCCCATGCCCTGGATGATTTCGGAAAAATAGGGGTTCTTCAGGGCTTCCTGTATGGGATGCGGCAGGAGGAGTCCGATGGCCCCGATGCGCTTGGTCGTTAGGGTGCGGGCGACGGGGTCCGGGACGTAGCCCAGATCCGAGGCGATATCCATGACGCGCCGGTAGGTTTCTTTCGAGATCTTCGAAGGATCGTTAAACGCGAAGGAGACCGTGGTCTTGGAGACTCCGGCCTTTTCCGCGATGTCCCGTATGGTAGTCCTCATCTGGCCGTCCCGACGTTCGGATTCTTCGCCCTTGAATGTTTACGGCCCCAGTGTATCCCGAGCCCCCCGAGAGGTCAAGCGCGGCAGGTAAACCGGATTAGTAAACCGGTTAAATTTTTCCCTTGACTTCCCGGCCATCAAGGATACAATCGATGTATGGACCCCGGACGGTCCAACCGACTCAAGGAGGCCTAGGATGAAGAAGTTTGTCTCTTTCCTGTTGCTCGCGGCCCTGCTGGCGGGCGCGGTATACGCCCAGAAGCTTGAGCTCTACTACTACAAGCAGGAAAACCAGGACGGCTTGAAGAAGCTGGTGGCCCAGTTCATGAAGGAAAACCCCGGCATCACCATCGACATGTTGATCATCCCCAACGACGCCGACGCGGTGATGAGCGCGCGCGGAGCGCAGGGCCAGCTTTCGGATATCCTGCAGATGCAGTCCTACGCCCGCGTCCAGGAATACGCCGCGAAGGGGTACCTCCTGGACATGACCACCCAGCCCGTGCTGGGCAAGGTGATCGACTCGGCCAAACCCTCGGTGACCTGGAACAAGAAGCTCTGGGGACTGCCCATGGATTTCGCCGGGATCGGGATCATCTACAACAAGGACATCTTCGCGAAGTACAAACTCAAGCCCCCGGCCACCTTCCGCGACCTGGAACGCGTCTGCAGAACGCTCCAGGCGAACGGGATCATACCCTTCGCGGGGCTCCTCAAGGAGAACTGGTCCATGGGGCACTTCATCACCCTGGTCCACACGAACCTCCTGGCGGAAAAGAAGATTCCGGTCGAGCGGTTCATCGCGGACATGAACGCGGGAAAGACGAGCTACGGCGTGGTGGACACGGACAAGCTCTTCTCCGTACTGGACTTCTACCGGTCCAACATGGACCGGAACGCCGAGGAATGGAACTGGAACGAGCAGCAGGCGGCCTTCGCCAACGGCAAGGCGGCCATGATGGTGCAGGGGCTCTGGTCCTACGGGGCAGCCATCGGCACAAATCCGAAGCTGAATTGCGGGTTCGTGCCCTTCCCCGTCTTCAACGACGCCAAGATGAACAAGTTCTACGCGGACGTGGACTCTGTCTTCGCGGTCTCCGCGCAGTCCTCCCCGGAAAAGCGCGCCGCGGCCCTCAAGTTCATCGAGTGGCTGGCCACCCCCCAGGCCCAGAAGATCTGGATCGAGGACTACAAGCTCACCCTCTCCTTCAAAGGGGCGAACGTCTCCGCCCTCGGCGGCCCGTTCACGGATCTCATGACCACGGTGGGCAAGAGCGGCGCCTATCCCTGGGCCTTCGCCTCGTATCCCACCCCGGTCTTCGAGGACGCCTGCAAGAACGGGGCACAGCAGTACGTCTTCAAGAAGAAGACGGCCTCGGCGGTGATCGCGGACGTTGACAAGCAGTGGGAGCAGTACGTAACATCCAAGAAATAGGCTCCGGAAACCTTACGGGTCCGGGCGGAAGCCTTCGCCCGGACCGCGCCGCCTTCGAGGAGTACCATGGTACAAAAACCCGCGAAGCGGATAGCGTACTTTGCGGCCTTCGTTTTTCCCGCCCTGGCGCTGTACGCCGTTTTCTTCATCCTGCCCTTCCTCCATGGAATCCGCATATCCTTCACCAACTGGGACGGCCTCACGCCCCGAACCCCCATCAGCCTGGGCCGCGAGGAGTTCGAGGAGAGGATACTGGACCGCGTCAAGACCGCGGCGGACCGGGATTTCCTGCTTTCCGTGTATTCCCAGGACGCGGCGGGAGAAAGCTACGCGCGGCTTTCCGTACGGGGTTCGGAGCGGAACCGCCTCACCCGCATACTCCGGGGCATAGGCTACGAACCGGACCGCTACCGGAACGTGGGCTTCGCGAACTACAAGGCTATCTTCTCCGGGGGCGTGGACGAGCGCTTCTATCCCCGCCGCTACGAAGAGTCCTACTACAACGAGAACTCCTCGCTCCCGGCCTCCGTCGGTCGGGAGGATTGGGAAACGCTGTTCCTGGCCAAGCTGGATCCGGAAGGGCGGGCCCTGTCCGGCCGGTTTTATTCCCTGGAGGAGGATCGGTACGCCCTTTCCCCGTCAAAGGATGAGTTCGAGATGGAGGACCGGATTTGGCTCCTGCCGGCGGTGGAGAGCGGCCAAGTCGGATCCGACGAAGTGGACGGCCTGATAGCCTCCGCGCGCAAAGCGGGGCTTTCCCGGGACGAGGGCGCCTTAGAAAACGCGGTGGAGGGTTTTCTCGCGCGGACCGGGCTGACCGGACAGGACGCGTCCCAGGCCCGCTCCGCGGCTAAGGACATCTACGAGCTGGGCGCCTTCAAGCGCCTCCTGGCCGGAACCTGGAGAGAATCCAAGCTCGAGATGGGCGTCGTGGGGTTCACCCTCTTCTTCACGGTATTCAACGTGATAGCCGCGAACCTACTGGCCTTCCTCCTGGCCCTGGCCCTGGATACCCGGATAAAAAGCCGCAACGTGCTCCGGTCCGTCTTCTTCCTTCCCAATGTCCTTTCCATGGTCGTTGTGGCCCTGATCTGGTCCTTCGTCTTCTTCCACCTTCTGCCCAAGCTTACCGGCGTGGAGCGCTGGATGAGCGACCCGGCCAAGGCGCCCTGGCTCCTTGTGATGGTCACTTCCTGGCAGATGGCGGGATACTACATGGTCATCTACCTGGCGGGCCTTCAGGGGATACCCACCCAGATGTACGAGGCCGCTTCCATCGACGGCGCCGGGAGGCTGCGAAAATTCTTCAGTATCACCCTTCCCATGCTGTCCCCCGTGATCTTCTTCAACCTTATCATGGGCATCATTG
>CAYTYG010000048.1:0-7649 GCA_964441515.1 uncultured Treponema sp. | reverse complement strand
TGGCGGGCCTTCAGAACATCCCGGGGGAGGTTCGGGAGGCGGCCATGATCGACGGGGCTTCCTCGTGGCAGCGGCTCAAGATGATCACTCTGCCTCTCCTATTGCCGGCGTTCACGGTCTGCCTCTTCCTGTCCATCGCCAACTCGCTCAAGTGCTTCGACCTGGTCTACGCCATGGTGGGGCCCACGGGCTACGCGCTGGGCACCGTTCCCTATGTCATGGACATTTTCTTCGACGCCTTCGCGCGCAAGCTGGCCGGGCTGTCCACCGCCAAGGCTACCCTGCTCTTCCTTCTGATCCTGGGCATCACGGGGATACAGCTTTCGATCATGAAAAAGCGGGAGGTCCAGCTGTGACGGGAGCTTTCCCCTCGGCCTCGGGCCGGACGGCGGTTTTCGAGATTTTCATGATCGCGGCGGCCTTCCTTTTCATCTATCCGGCGCTCTTCGTGGCGATCAGCGCCTTCAAGCCCGACGCGGATATAATCCTGAGGCCCCTGGCCCTCCCCTCGGGGCTCTACCTGGAGAATTTCGCGAAAGCTTGGAGGGTCATGGACTTCCCCAGAACCCTCGCGAACACCTTCCTGGTCACCGCCTTCGGCACCGGGGGCATAATCCTGGTCAGCTCCCTGGCCGCGTACATGCTGGCCCGGACGGACGCGAAATACTCCTGGGCCCTGTACGGCGTATTCGCCTTCGCCCTGGTGGTGCCTTTCCAGATCATCATGGTGCCCATAGCCGTACTGGCCTCGGACTTGAACCTCACGAACCTGCCGGGCATCGTCCTCTTGTACTGGGGTCTGGGCGCGCCCATGGCCGTCTTCCTGTACCACGGCTTCGTGAAGGGCATACCCAAGGAGATGGAGGAGAGCGCCTCCATAGACGGGGCGGAGCCCTTCTTCATCTTCTTCCGGGTTATCTTCCCGCTCCTCAAGCCCATCACCTCCACGATAGCCATCCTGGACGCCCTCTGGATATGGAACGATTTCCTCCTGCCCCTGCTCATCGTGAAGAAGGGAACCCTCCAGCTGGAGCAGATGAAATTTTACGGACAGTTCCTGAAGGAGTACGGCCCTATAACCGCCTCCCTGGTGCTCTCGGCCACGCCCATCATCCTCTTTTACCTGGCCCTCCAGAAGTACATCATTAAGGGAGTGGCGGCCGGGGCCGTTAAGGGATAAGCCGCCATTGACGGGAAGGCCCCATCTCCCCAATACTCTTTTCCAGATGAAACAGAAAAAAAGTCGGAAAAAACCCGAGGCCGGGGGCAATATCCCGGAAACGACGAGCCCGGCCGCGGACGCGGGCTCCACCCCCTCGGTCCGTATCCTCCGGGCCTCAGTTCCTGTATGGATGGGCTTGGCGGCGCTCGCGACGGTCCTTGCGGGGTGCCCCCGGTTCGACGGCCTCTACGCCGCGCATCTGGGCATCGCGGCGGCTGTCCTGGCGGGTGAGCTGGCCTTCCTGGACTCTATGTTCCGCAAGGGACGGACGAGCCTCTTCCCGGCCTGGAAAAAATTCACGGGCTATTCCCTTCCCGCCCATTATTTCGCCTGCGCGCTTCCCAGAATCGGATGGCGCAACGCCGACCTGATCGGCGAGGGACGGGAAGCGTTCCTCTTCTCCCTGTCCCTCCTCGCCCTGGCCGCCGGCTGCTGGGTCTTCTTCCTGGCAGGCCGGCCCTCCACCCGGGCGGCTTTCGGCGTCATCACGGCCGAGGAGGCCGCGGACAGGGCCCTCCGGAGGCGGGGGGTACGGCAACGAAAATCCCGGGGCGTCCTGGCCTGGATCCTGGAATGGATCGACGCGATCGCCTGGGCCGCCATCGCCGTTCTCCTGGTCAATATATTTGTATTCCAGCTCTACGAGGTGCCCACGGAGTCCATGGTCCCGGCCTTCCTGGGGGGGGACCGGCCCTTCGCCCTCAAGCTGGCCACGGGGCCCCGCATACCCCTCACGGAATGGAGGCTGCCCTTCCTGCGCCTGCCCCGGCGCGGCGACGTGGTCACCCTGGCCAACCCGCGGTACCCGGAAAACCACAGGGTGGACATCCGGAAGTACCTTTCCCAGATCGTCTACATGGTTACCTTTACGGGCGTGCACCTGGACTCCACCCTCCCGGACGGGACTCCCAAGTCGGACCCCCTGGTCAAGCGCATCGTCGGGCTTCCCGGGGAAAAGCTCATGATGGTGGACGACGTCCTGTACGCCCGCCGTTCCGGGGACGCGGAGTACCGGAAGGTCGACGAGCCCTGGGCCGCCGTGGACCTATGGCGCCTTCCGGAGGGGCTCCGCGGCCGCATTCAGCACATACCCGTAGACAAAGGGATCCGCGCCCTGCTGGCCAAGTGGGACGCCAGGAAAGCAGCTCCCCTTTCGGAGCTCTCCGTGCGCGTCGTAGCCGCGCACGCGAGGGTCGAGGCGAGCCTGGACCGGCTGGCCGCCCGGGGGCCCGGGGCCCTCCCGGACCACGAGCTGACGCGGGCGGATTCCAGCCTGCGCTCCCGGCGGGACAAGGCGGTCCGGGCTGCGGCTTCCGGGGAAAACCCCTACGTCGTCCAGGAAGCGGCGGCCGAGGATATGGATCTTTCCCTGGCCCTCGCCGCTGTAGCCTCCCGGGACGCCCGGCGGGCCTTGCGGGACTACGCCCGGGAAGCCGTCCAAGCCGCCGCGCTCCCCCCGGCCGACGCCTACGAACGAGGCTCCCGGGCTCTCAATCTCCTGGTAAAAGCGAACCTCCTGGAGAGGATGGGAAGGGACCTGGAGATGCTGGCCCGGGGCGCGAAGCCCGAGGACATCTTGCGCGACGCCGATCGGGAGGCCCTGTTACAGGAATCCAAGGAGCTGCGTATCTACCTTTTCGGCTTCTACGACAGCCGCAACTTCCCGGAATTCCCGGCCGGCGAAGGCTTCCTGGCCCGGGACGAGTATTTCGCCCTGGGGGACAACCGCTACAACTCCCTGGATTTTCGCTTCGGGGAATCCTTCTCCCCGAGGCTTCTGGATCCGGGGGACAGCGCCTCCGTTGCGTACCCCTCCCTGCTGGCCCCCTTCCCCCTCAAGCTGAAATTCATCGAGGGCCATGCCCTGTTCCGGCTCTGGCCCCCTTCGCGGATAGGGGCCGTACCTTGAGGACAAGGAGTCGTTCGGCATGAAACAGATCAAGGTCACCTACCCCGACGGCAGGACGGTCGCCTACCCCTTCTCGGTCAAGGCTTCCGAGGTGCTGGGGTTCCTGGCATCCCTCCCGCATCCCCTGGCCGCCGTGCTCATCAACAACGAGCTCTGTCCCCTGGACTACTTCCTGACCACGGACTGCTCCCTGGCGCCCGTGACCGTCGACACCGCCCTGGGGGCCGTGACCTACCGCCGCTCCCTCTGCTACCTCCTGGCCATGGCCGCGCGGGAGCTCTTCCCCGGGCGCCGCCTGGTGGCGGGCATGGCCATCGGTACGGGGTTCTTCCACTTCTTCGACGACAACCTGCCGGACGATCCCAAGGACATAACGGCCCTGGAACAAAAGATGCGGGAGCTAGTGGCCAAGGACATCCCCATCCGGAGGGAGTGGATGAGCTATGCGGGGGCCGTGGAATACTTCCGAACCTCCAGCCAGCCGGACACGCTCCTCCTTCTGGAGCACATGAACGACGCGCGCATCGCCTTGAACGAGTGCTCGGGGTATCGGGATCTGCACGTGGCGCCCCTGGTGCCCTCCACCGGAGTGCTCCGGGTCTTCGAGCTGAAACCCTACCACGACGGCTTCCTCCTTCGGTATCCCCACAAGGAGGACGACCGCGTCCCCCCCTTCGAGGACGATCCCATCCTCTACTCCATCGCGAAGGAATACCGGGAGCGGGCCAAGATCCTGGGCGTATCCTCCGTAGGGACCCTGAACCGCATCAACTCCCCCAAGCGCATCAAGGAATACATCCAGGTGGCCGAGGCCCTCCAGGCAAAAAAGATGGCGGAGCTGGCCGACCAGGTGGCCCGGCAGTCGGGTACGGTGAAGGCCCTCCTGATCGCCGGCCCCTCCAGCTCCGGAAAGACGACGACCTCCAAGCGTATGGCCATCCAGCTCCGGGTCATGGGTTTCGAGCCGGTGGTCATAGCTCTGGACGACTACTTCGTGGACCGGGAGCACACGCCCCGGGACGAGAACGGGGAATACGACTTCGAGTGCCTGGAAGCCCTGGACATCGAGTACCTCAACGAGCAGCTCGTCCAGCTCTTCCGGGGACAGGAGATCGAGCTTCCTTCCTTCGACTTCAGGACCGGGAACCGCAAGCCTTCCGGGAAAAAGCTGCGCCTGTCCACGGGCCGGGAGATCGTGGTGATGGAGGGCATCCACGGCCTCAACGACAAGCTCACGCCCAGGATACCCCGGGAGCAGAAGTTCAAGATCTATGTCTCCGCGCTCACGCAGCTCAACCTCGACGACCACAACCGGATTTCCACGACGGACAACCGCCTGCTCCGGAGGATAGTCCGGGACTGCCAGTTCCGGGGCAAGAGCGCCGGAGAGACCCTCAAGATGTGGTCCTCCGTGAACCGGGGCGAGCGCCGCCACATCTTCCCTTTCCAGAACACCGCGGACGCCGCGTTCAACTCGGCCCTGGACTACGAATTGGGGGTCCTCAAGATCTACGCCGAGCCCGTTCTGCGCTCCGTGAAGCCCACGGATCCGGAGTACGCGGAGGCGGCAAGGCTTTTGTCCTTCCTGTCCAACTTCATGCCGATACCCGCCCAGTTCGTGCCGGGCACGTCCATACTGAGGGAATTTATCGGGGAGAGCGAATTTAAATACTGACGGCTCTCCCCGGACCGCGAGGAAGAGGTTGTACGTGGCCGCTTCGCGGCCTGCGGTACGGGGAGAGCGAATTTAAATACTGACGGCTCTCCCCGGACCGCGGAAGCCTACGGGGCCCAGGTTGAAAGACCAAGGATGCACGGGGAATATGGGAAAGAAAAAAGCCCAGGCCGCGATACTGATTTCTGGTATCGCTTTTTCCTTCCTTTCCTGCGGATACCAGGAAGAGGTCCATACATCCTTCAAGGCCGGAAAAGGGTACGGGATGGGAGATGATATAAGCTTTCTGCTTAATTATCACCTGTTTAAGAAACCCGCCGGGATTCGTCGCTTTCCGGACGGAGGACTTTCCCGGACCGTAGTCGAAGGGGTTTTCCAGGTACGCTATAGCCGGGATGGAGAGTTTTCTTCCCGGAAAATTTCGGATTCCCGGGTGTTGGATTCCGAATTCCATTCCCTTGAAGACCGCATCTACGAAACTTGCGAGGAACACGGGGAATTCGATGCGGGCCGAACCAACCAACTGGTGCGTCGTCTCGGACCTGCGGCCTTGGGACTTCCATCTCCCCTTGATTATTGTAAGAAGAGCAGAAAGAATTACATCAAGGATCTTGTGGAACTGAAAGGAGACTTCCAATACCGGAAGGAGATCATCCGGCGACTGGATTTCCGCCCGGAGGAGGCCGCGGATGTACTTCGGGCCATGGAAGAACATCAGGCCAGGCTTAAAGGGGTCGAGCGGACTGAGTATTGTATCTACTCTGAGGATACGAAGATTGAACTGCGAAAATAGGGAGTGCGGCAATGAAAAGGATATTGCCCTTGTTGTTTGTTTTAACACAGACGGTGCTTGTTTTTGCGCAGAATGTTGAATGGAGGGAGATGGTCGTCGGACCCTCGGAATCCGTTTGGGCCAGTTCATCCCTGACCGAAACCGTCGGCGGCAGGAGTGTGGCCTACGGTCCGGAGGCTCTATTTGACGGAGATAGGACCAGCCCCTGGGTTGAGGGAGCCGAGGGAAGCGGCCTAGGAGAGTCCGTAACGGTTCTGACGAATCGGGTGATAACCGGATTAACCGTGGTCAACGGATTTGCCCGTTCGCGGCTACTATTCAGCCGCAACAACAGGGTCAAACGTATCTCCCTGGTGTTCGTTGCCGGCATGACGGCTCCGGGAATGGTGTCGGAACAGGATTGTACCCTCTATTTCGTCCAGGAGGGGGCGGCCCGGGAATACGAATTGAAAGATAGTATGGAACCTCAGTCCCTGGACCTTCGTCCCTTTGAGGAACTGCAAAAGAACTTGTATCTGGAGGTCTTGCGGAGTTTTTCCCTCGAGTATCCGGATCTTTTCGCCAAGGCCCTGGATGATCTGGGCATTTCCCAAAGCGAGTGGAAAGAGCCGATGAACCTGGAGCTGATCCGGGCGGTGTACGGATTTTTCGCTTTAAAAATCATCCTCGTAGATGTCTACAAAGGAACCCATTACGATGACACCTGCGTTTCCGAACTGGTGTTCGCTCTGGAAGATTTTTAAAGGGTGGATCAAAAAAAGGGAAAAATCTACGTTTGCGATGATCCGGATATTCCTGTCGGAATAAAAAGCCGCGTTTGCGCTATGCCCTCGGACTATCCCGGAGGGAAAACGCCAGGACCAGCATCCCGTAGGTCAGGGCCACAAAAAACGAAAAGGCCAGGGAAAAGAGTATGGCTTTCGGATCCGCCAGGGCCTCCAGGGTGCCCCGGAGTGCCCGGGCCGGGGTCAGGACCGCGTCCCAGGAGTTAAGCCGCGCGAAGCGGCCCAGGTAGACCCCGAATCCCGCCAGGATCACTGCCAGCATCAGGTAAACCCGAGCGAAGATCCTCCCCCAGGCCTCCTTCAGGACTCGTCCCTCCACCCACATGGACACGATGCCCAGGAAATGCCCCACGAACGCGAAAGCCGCGCTCATGACGATGTCGTACCAGAGTATCCCCCGCATACCGAGCCATTCCGTGGGGTCCGAACGTATCCAGGTCTTCTCCACGATATGGATGAAATCCGTGAAGAGGTAGGGGGCGTTCGGGAAAAAGAGTAGCCAAACCACGGCGCACGCAGAAACCAGGAGCATGCGGGGGACTCCCGGGGCCATGACCCGGAGCAGGAAGAGCTGAAGCGCCGCCATGCCCATGGGAATGCAGGCCAGGAGCAGGTTCGAGCCCAGGAAGATGTAGAATGGGTTGCCCAGGATCGCGACCCGGACCGAAAGGAGGGCCAGACACCCCACGAGGGCCAGGGCCGTCATGGCCAACAGGGAGAGAATGGATCGGTAGGACGGCAAGGCGGACTGCGGGCCGGACGGAGGCGCCCCGTCCGACCCTGGGCGTTTTATAAAGGTCTTCGGTCCGCCTTCCACGCTAGAGGTCCAGTGCCTTCGCCGCGATCTTCCCGAGGGCGCGGGATATGAAATCCTCCGTCTTGAGCGCCCCCAGCTGGCTTCCGTCCCGGAGGCGCACCGCCACGGCCTCGTCCTCGGCCTCCTTGGCGCCCACCACCAGGATGTAGGGAACCTTCTGCCCCTGGGCCTTGCGGATCTTGGCGTTCATACGGTCGTCCGAGACGTCCGCGCCCGCCCTCAGCCCCGAGGCCTTGAGCCGGGCCGCCACCTTTTTCGCGTAGTCGTCGAACGCGGGCGCCACGGGAACGACCACGGCCTGCTCCGGGGCCAGCCACGCGGGGAAAGCCCCCGCGGTATGCTCCAGGTAGACGCCGAAGAAGCGCTCTATGGAGCCCAGTAGGGCCCGGTGGACCATGTAGGGCCGCTTGCGTTGGCCGTCCGCGTCGACGTAGGTCATGTCGAAGCG
>CAYTYG010000047.1:12173-13707 GCA_964441515.1 uncultured Treponema sp. | reverse complement strand
GGGGACGGCATATGAGCAAGGCGCTGCAAGAACTCAAGAAATCTTTCCTCGTTTCCCTCTGGTTCGTTTTCCTGACCTTCCCGATCCTGGTGATCAAGGTCAACACCGTGAAGAACGTCGTGCTTTGGCGTTGGCACAACATGTTCTTCGTATTCCTAGGGACCATGGTCCTGTCCTATGTATGGCGCTATCTTTTGGAAAGGAAAGCCCGGGGCGAAAAGCTCGTGGACCTTTCCGGGCTCATCCCGAAAAAAATCTCGTCCCTGGAGCTCAAGTCCCTTTTCGCACAGAAGCGGTATACCCGTCCAGCGATCGGGGTGATCCTGGCCCTTGCGGTTCTCTACCCCTTCGCGGCCGGCATGTACCAGACGAACATCATGACGACCGCCCTCATGTACGTGATCCTGGGCCTCGGGCTGAACATCGTAATCGGACTGGGGGGCCTCCTGCAGCTCGGCTTCGCCGCCTTCTACGCGGTCGGGGCCTACACGTACGGCATCCTGAACCACAATTTCAATCTCAATTTTTGGGTTGCCCTTCCCCTTGGGGCGATCCTGGCCACCGTGTTCGGGATTCTACTGGGCTTCCCGGTCCTGAGGCTGAAGGGCGACTACCTTGCCATAGTCACCCTGGGCTTCGCGGAGATTTGCCGCATAGTCCTGGAGAACTGGAACGACTTCTCCTCCGGACCCTCGGGAATTTCCCAGATCAAGCGCCCTCCCCTCTTCGGGATACGCCTGAGCATCCCGCAGGCTTCCATCTACCTCTACTTCATCACGTTGGCCCTGGTCCTTCTTTCGATCTTCATCGTCCGCAGGTTGGAGAACTCCAGGCTGGGCCGGGCCTGGGAGGCCATGCGGGAGGACTCCGTAGCCTCCGAGGCCATGGGCGTCAACCTAACGAAGGCCAAGCTCTCCGCCTTCGCCCTGGGCGCCTTCTGGGCCGGGCTCGTGGGGGTGTTGTTCGCCGGCAAGACGACCTTCATCAACCCGGCGAGCTTCACCATGTCAGAATCCATCCTGGTCCTGTGCATCGTGGTGTTGGGCGGTATGGGATCCATACCCGGGGTGATCCTGGGCTCCCTGATCATCATTCTGCTGCCGGAATACCTCCGGGCCTTCTCCCAGTTCCGCATGCTGATCTACGGGGCCGTACTCGTGCTCATGATGGTCTTCCGACAGGGAGGGATCGTGCCGAAGGTTCGGAAGAGCTACGTGTTCGAAGCCGGCTCCGCCGAGGAGGCCGACCGTGAGTGACTTCGTGCTGGATGCGCAAAAAATCGCCATGAACTTCGGGGGCCTCCGGGCCCTGAACAACGTATCCATGACCATCCGCAAGGGCGACATCGTCGCCCTCATCGGCCCCAACGGGGCGGGCAAGACCACCTTCTTCAACTGCGTGACCGGAGTCTATCCGCCTTCCTCGGGCAGCATAGCGATAGCGGCCCCGGGAAAACCTCCCGAGCGGATAAACGGGCTCGCTCCCCATGTCGTGACCGAAAAGGGACTCGCGCGCACGTTCCAGAACATCCGGC
>CAYTYG010000047.1:0-12163 GCA_964441515.1 uncultured Treponema sp. | reverse complement strand
ATGACCGTCCTGGAGAACGTGATGATAGGCCGGCACCCCCGCCTGAAAGCGGGGATCCTGGGGGCTGTTCTTCGGGACAAGGCCACCCGGGAGGAAGAGGAAAAGGTCGTCCACGACAGCTATGAGATCCTCCAGAAGATCGAGCTTGAACGCTACGTGAACGAGCTGGCCAAGAACCTGCCCTACGGCGCCCAGCGCCTTCTGGAGATCGCCCGGGCCCTGGCTACGGACCCATTCCTCCTGCTTTTGGACGAACCCGCCGCGGGCATGAATCCCCGGGAGACGGGACACCTGGACGACCTCATAGTCCGGCTTCGTGAAACCGAGGGGGTGACGATCTTCCTCATCGAGCACGATATGAGCCTGGTGATGAGCCTTTCGGAGAGGATCTACGTGATGGACTACGGACAGCTCATCGCCTCGGGAACCCCGGACGAGATCAAGCGCGATCCCGCGGTCATCAAGGCATACCTTGGGGAAGAGGTATATGCTTAAACTCGATTCGGTATCCACCTACTACGGCAATATACGAGCCCTTAAGGGTATATCCCTCGAGATCCGGGAAGGCGAGATCGTAACCCTGATCGGGGCGAACGGCGCCGGCAAGTCCACCACTCTCATGTCGATCTGCGGGATCGCCCCTCCCCGGGAGGGCACCATAACCTTCGAGGGCAGGGATATAACCCGGATGAGCAGCGACCGCATCGTGGACCTGGGCATCATCCAGGTGCCGGAGGGCCGCCATATCTTTCCGGGCCTGACCGTGAAGGAGAACCTGGACCTGGGCGCCTATCTCCGAAAGGACAGGAAGGGCGTGGCCAAGGACTTCGACTACGTCTTCGAACTCTTCCCCAGGCTCGCGGAGCGGCGAAACCAGCCCGGAGGAACCCTGTCCGGGGGCGAACAGCAGATGCTCGCCATATCCCGCGCCCTGATGGCCCGGCCCCGGGTCCTGCTCCTGGACGAGCCCTCCCTGGGCTTGGCGCCCATCCTGGTCCAGCAGATCTTCAAGATCATCGAACAGGTGAACCGGGACAATAAGACCACCATCTTCCTGGTCGAGCAGAACGCCAACCTGGCCCTCAAGACGGCCCACAAGGGCTACGTCATGGAGACCGGGCGCATAACCCTCTCCGACACGGCCGCGAACCTCCTTGCCAACGAGGAAGTGAAGCGAGCGTATCTCGGGGGGCATTGAGCCGATTATTGAAACGGGAAGGCCCGGACGAATTATCGTCCGGGCCCATTCGTTTTCCATGCGGGATCGCTTTCCGGCCCGGGCCTTCCCGTACCTTCGCTCCGCTTTCATCCAAATTAACCACAGAACGAAGCGCTTCGGGGCAGCCTTCCGCCCTCAGGCCCGGATGACCTCCCCTATCCCCTTAAGGAGCAGGTCCTTCTTCCGCTTCTCGCTGCGCTTGAACTCCAGGAGGTCCGTCCGGGTCACGATGCCGACGATCCTGTCTTCCACGACGATGGGCAGATGCCCGATGTTGTTCTGGAACAAAAGGTCGTCGATCTCCCGTACCGTCGTGTCCGGAGCGGCGGTTACGAGCTTCCTGGACATGTACGTCCGGACCGGCGCCTTCATCTGGCCGGCCTTCCTGCCTTTCATGATATCCCAAAGGGTGATGAAGCCCGCGATCCTCCCGTCCCCGTCCACGACCGGGGCCCCCGAATACAGGGTTTTCTCAAGGAAAAGGGAGGCGTCCAGGAGGCTCGATTCCACTCCCAGGACCTGGACGTCCTCCTCCATGATGTCCCAGGCTGTCGCGGCGGGCCTAAGGGCGCCCTCGAGATATTCAAGGAACCGTCCGTACAGCTCCCGTCCGTTCTCCGTTCGGACCGTCGCGGAGGCGGCCTGGGCATGGCCTCCGCCGCCGAAATCCGTCATGATTTCGTTCAGCCGAACGTCGGACGACGCGTTCCGGCCTATGATGAGGAGCTTTTTCTTGGCCGTAAAGAAGAAGAAGCCCAGGAAAAGCTCCCCGTTCTCCACCTCGAATACGCGCTCCACCACGGCGCCCAGACCTTGGGAGTCTTCCTCCAATTCCATGTAGCAGGTCTGGACCATGTGGCCCCGTATATTTCTGCTCTCCAGGCAGGCCAGCACCTCGTGGAACAGTACGACCTGGTGCCGTTCCTTCAGAGGTACGATGAAATCCTTTACAAGCTTGAGGGAAGCCCCCTGCCCCAGCAGGAACGCGGCCGCGTGGAAGTCCCTGCGGCTGACGTTGGCGTGGGTGAAGTTGCCCGTGTCCGCGTAGATGGCCGTCAGCCCTATGGTTGCGTCCTCGGGATCCAGGAAAACACCCTGCTCTTCCAGTAGAAGGCAAAGCTGGGTCGCGTTCGCCCCGTCGGAGCTCTCGTGGACGAAACTTCCCGGGATGTCCTTCCCTGCGCAGGGGTGATGGTCGAAAATCTCTATCTCCGTACGGGAAAGGTCCAGGTGCTGGGAGTATTCCGCTACCCGGTCCTCCGAACGCGCGTCCAGAACCACCATGCGCTCCACGGCCTGTCCGTGGAGATCTCCCGCGCCCCGGAAGTCCAGGCGGTTACCGTACAGGTTTAGCAGGTTGCGGGCCGCGGGCTGCATACGGTGGCTTCGAACAAGCACGTGGTCCGGGAAGAGGTACCGAGCGAGTACCATGGAGCCGATGCAGTCCAGGTCCATGTTGCTATGCCCGACGATGATCTTCATCCTGTCCTAAGCATACGCGAGGGCCTCCGGATTTGAAAGGGTGAAAACGGTTTCCCCGCAAGCTTGACGGACCGGAATTCCGGGGTTAGGCTTTTCCTCCGGATGGAAGAAAGGCGGACGCGATCCATGAACGAAACTCCCGACGGGCTCAAACGATTCGAAGAGGACATGCGCCGCAGGCTCAACAGCTTCTCGGTCCTGACGGCGGACACGAAGAACCGTATAACGGCCCTGGAGGCTCACGCCATCGACATCTTCGTCCTGGGGGACGCCATCAACAACGGCATCTACGTGGTGGACAAGAACTCCGTCATCACCGCCTCGAACCGGGCGTATTCGGATATTACCGGCCTATGGGAGAACGAATACATCGGCAAGCCCCTTAAGGACGTCCTTAAGCATTTCTTCTACAACGACTATGCCTTGGCGGAAATTGCCCTTCAAAACAAGAAGATATCCGTCGGAATAGGCCGATCCAAGCGTACGAACCGGGACTTTCTCGTCACCGCCATTCCTGTCCTGGACTCCCGGGGGGAGGTGGAGCAGGTCATATCCGTGCTCCGGGATATCACGGAATTCATACAGCTCCAGGACCAGCTCAAGAGCAGCATGGAAAAGACCGAGCTCTACTGGCGCGAGTTGAGCTACTACCGCTCCATCGAAAAGGAAGCCGGCGCTTTCATAAGCCAGAGCCCTTCCATGGAAGGCATCAAGACGGTGATCAACCAGGTGGCATCCGTGGATGCCACCGTGCTCATCCAAGGGGAGACCGGCGTCGGGAAGGAAGTCATCGCCCGGGAGATCCACTCCCGGAGCCGCCGCCGGAACGGTCCGTACATCAAGGTAAACTGCGCGGCCATACCTCCTTCCCTCATCGAGAGCGAACTCTTCGGGTACGAGAAGGGCGCGTTCACGGGAGCTTCAGGCCGGAGGAAGCTGGGATTCTTCGAGATGGCCGAGGGCGGCACCCTCCTCCTGGACGAGATCGGGGAGTTCCCCCTGGAGCTGCAGGCAAAACTCCTCCGGGTTCTCCAGGAACATGAGTTCACCCGGGTGGGTGGAACGATCCCCGTCCGAAGCGACGCCCGTGTCCTGGCTACCACGAACCGAAACCTCCGGACGGAGGTCGAGCAGGGCGTCTTCCGTAAGGACCTGTACTACCGCCTGTGCGTGATTCCCATCGAGGTCCCCCCGCTCCGGGATCGTATCGAGGACATTCCCGTCCTTGCCGTACATTTCGCGGACCGGTTCAACCGGACCTACAATACGGACAAGGAATTCGACCGGGACGCACTGGACGCCCTTATTCGGTATCCTTGGCCGGGCAATGTCCGCGAGCTTGCCAACATCGTGGAGCGCCTCCTCGTGATAACGCCGTCGCGCAGGATCCAAAAATCCAGCGTACAGGCCATCCTGGGCGGCGACCGCCTGGACGATCCCCGCGTCGAAGGGAAGCTCTCTCTCCGCGAAGCGAGGGACCACCTGGAAAAGAGCCTGCTGGAAAACGCTTTGAGGGAAACCGGCAGTTCCTACAAGGCCGCCCGCAGACTCGGGATTGCCCAGCCCACGGTGGTGAGAAAGGCCCGGAAGTACGGCATTACCGGATGGTAAAAAAGAAGGAGTCCAACCGTCGAAGACGGTCGGACTCCATAAGCGTTTTCACGAATCCCGTACGGTTTTCCGGCTGCCTCAGTGCAGGATCATCGGAAGCACGACCAGTCCAACCGAGGTGACTACAAACCACAGGAACCAGATGAAGGCCATCAACCCCCACGCGTTCTTCAGCTTCATGTCCACCAGCGCGAGGGCGGGGATGATGTACAGCGGCTGGATGAGGTTCGTGGCCTCGTCGCCCAGCATAAAGGCGGATACCACCGTGGGGATATGGGCGCCGAGCTTCTGGGCGGCGTCCACGAGCACCGGCCCCTGTACCATCCATTGCCCGCCCTGGGACGGGACGAAAAGGTTCACGATGGAGGCGGACCAGTAGCTGAACATGTAGAAAGTGTTGGTACTGGAGACGCTCAGCAGGGCGTTGGAGAGCACCAGCGTAAGGCCCGAGCTGGCCATCATGCCCATGATGCCGCCGTAGAACGGGAACTGGATCAGGATGGCCGCGGCGTGCACGACATTTTCCTTGACGGCCTTAACGAACTTCAAGGGAGAACCGTACAGAAATATATCCACGGTCAGGAAGATGAAAATGATGAAGTTAAGGTTGAGATCCTTGACCCCCTTCTCCGCGAAATGCAGCACGATATAGACCACGCATGCGAGTCCGACGATCCACATCATGATGCGGCTGCTGTTCATCCTGTCCGCCGGCGTCGGCTTGTCGACCTTTTCCTCCTTCTCCGACCTCATCTCGATTTCACCCTCGAACTCGACGATCTCGTTCTCCGAGGGACGGGTGCTTACCGCGATCAGGATGGTAACAAGGAAGAGAGCGCCCACCATCACCACGCCCACGGGATTGAAGGCCGTCGTGGTCCAGGGAAGGACCCCTATCTTGTCCGCGAGGAAGTGCCCGGGCGTGGCGAGGAGCGCCACGGCGGAGATGCTCGGGCAGATGGGCTGTATCATGACCATGCAGGCGTAGCCTACCGTGATGAGCAGGGGGAAGTGCAGCTTTTTCACGTTCTTGGAGAGGTACATCGCCAGGATGGGGGACAGGATGGTTCCGAAGGCCCAGTTGAGCCAGCTGGCGAACGTGATGACGAGGATGAAGAAAACGTAAGCCGCCCCGGCCGACTTCGGAAGCTTCGCAATCCTGGACAGTCCGCGCTCTACCTGGGGGCTCTTGGCTGCGGCGCTGGCCAACGTTACCATGATGGTCATCTGGAAGGCGAAGGCGATCTGCGTCCACAAGCCGTTATACCAGTATTTGACCAGGTTCAGGGGGCCCGCCTTGGTCAGGATCAGGCCGAGTATGAACGTGATAAACGTCAGAATTACGCAGAAAACATAGGAATCGGGAATGATCTTGTCCGCGGCGAACTGGAATTTTTTTGAGAACCGCCAGAGAAAACTAGAATTCTGCTCTGCCTTGGCATTGGCCATACATGCTCCTTTAAGGTCGTTGTATCGTCTTTCGATCAGATGTAGTCCCTGGAAGCCTTGAGCTGCCGGATCAGCTTGACCATAAACTTTTCGGTTATACCGGCAACCTCCGAGGGAGGATATTTGAAGAATCCCTCTCCCGTCTTCACGCCTAGTTTCCCCTCCTTTACTTTCTCCTTCAGGAGTCGGTTAGCGTCCCGAGAATTGTCCATGACGGCCAGCAGGTTCCCCCCCACCCTGCTCCAAATGTCCAGTCCGCCGAAATCGGCAATCTCGAGCTGCCCGGCGGTCGCGTAACGGAACGCCGGTCCGAACTTCAAAGCCCGGTCTATATCCTCGGGCGCCGCGGCGCCCATCTCTATCAGGGAGAAGACCTCGCGGGCCACCCCCTGCTGGATCCGGTTCGCCAGGAGCCCCGGTATATCCTTGAGCACCTTGGCCGTCTGCTTCCCTATCTTCCGGAAAAGATCCCGGACTTCCCGGAAGAGTTCCTCGGTTGTATTTCCGAAGAAGGAGATCTCTACCAGGGGCATGATGTGGGCGGGATTGTACCAGTGATTCACGAAGAACCTTTCCTGGCGTGCGGCGGGCAGATCCCGCATCATGTCCTTCATGGGAAGGCTGGATGTATTGCTGGCGAAGATCGTGTGCCCGGGACAGATCTTGTCCAGTTCCAAAAAGAGCTTCTGTTTGATGTCCAGAATTTCCGGGGCGGCTTCTATGACATAGTCCCGGTCCGACATGGCTTTCCCTAAGTCGTCGAAAATACGGATCCTTTCCAGGATTGCGGGAATCTCCCCCTTGGGGATAATCGCCTCGCGCTCCAGCAGTAGAAGTTCCTCCTCTATGATCCCCTTGACGACCCTACGCCTTTCCGCCTCGGTCTCGTAGACATGTACGTCCAGACCGCCCAGGGCGAAGGCTTCCGCGATGCCGTGTCCCATCAGCCCGGCGCCCACGACTCCGATTTTCCGGATCATCATGCCCCCCGCCTGGGTATCGAGAGTATCTCCCGGGCTTCCGCGGGGCTGGCCGCGGACTTGTCCGCCTCCCGCAGTATCCGGGCGGTCCGATCGACGAACTCGCTGTTGGAAACCGCGAGCCGGTTCTTGGAGTACAGGACGTTGTCCTCCATCCCTACGCGGATGTGGCCTCCCAAAGCCAGCGTCGTCAGGAGTATGGGCAGGTGCCCCCGGCCTATTCCGAAGGCGGACCATGTGGAGCCCCCGGGCAGGATGCTCTTCAGGTAGAGTAGATTCTCTACGGTGGCGGCCGTCCCTCCCGCAGCGCCGAGAACGAACTGGAAGTGGAGGGGCTCCTTGAGCACGCCCTTCTTCAAGTAATACAGGGCGTTATATAGCATCCCGGAATCGAAGACCTCGATCTCGGGCTTCACCCCGTTTTCCGCCATCACCCGGCCCAGCTTTTCCAAAAAGGCCGGGTGATTCAGGAAGACGCTGTTATGCATCCAGTTCATGGAACCGCAGTCGTAGGAGGCCATGTCGGGCTTCAACTCAATAAGATGTGCCATGCGGTCTTCGTCCGTAGCGTTCAGGTCCCCCGAGGTCGTCAGGTTCAGGACGATGTCGCACTGATCCCGTATCCGGGTCACGGCTTCGCGGAACTTATCCTTGCTCATGCTCCCCTTGCCCTCGTCGTCCCGCATGTGCAGGTGCGCGACCGCGGCGCCGGCTTTCCAGCAGGAAACCACATCCTCGGCTATCTCCCTGGGAGTCAGGGGTATGTTGGGATTGTTCTCCTTGGTCGGCCAGGCCCCGGTCGGAGCGACCGTGATGATGACTTTGTTCTCCAGATCTCCCATAAAACCACCTTTCACGAAAACGTCACGAACAATTAGCATCAAGCGTGCCAATAGCAACGTATGCGGACAATGCTAAGATATAGAGGACTTTTGTATTGTTTGCTTCTTCCGGCGGCCGTAGTATTCTGCAGGGGCGCCATGTTGATACAGAAATGCATCCGTAAGTGATGCATTTCTGTATCGAATTCGTCCCGCTCCCGAGAGCAAACCCGTATTTTGTATCGGGACCGTTATTTACATTCGCGGCCACTCGGTATAAATATATTAAGTGACGTAAAACCGGTATCGGGGTCCGCGAGGCCGAGCCCTCGACGGTCCTCGGCCGGAAAGGATGCTCTTCTCATGGAAGACACGCTTTTTTCCAACGTGACGGCCGTTACCATGATCGATTCCAGCCCCGTCCTCAAGGATTCCTTTGTCCACGTCTCCGGCGGCAGGATCTCCTACGCGGGGAGCCTCCGCCCGAACTCTTTTTCAGGAGTAGAAATCGACGGCAGGGGCAAGATCCTGATGCCGGGACTGATCAACTGCCATACCCACATTCCCATGACCGTCCTTCGGGGGTACGCGGACGACTACGACCTCGAGACCTGGCTCTTCCGTCACATCATTCCCGTGGAGGACAAGCTGGACGGCCGCTGCGTCCGGTACGCCGCGCTTCTGGGCCTCGCCGAAATGATCGCATCCGGAACCACCGCCTTCGCGGACATGTACAATTTCTGCGAAGAGATCCTGGAGGGGGTGGAAGAGTCCGGGATCAAGGCGAACATCGCCCGGGGCATCTTGTCGAGTTCGGAGGATTTCGATTTTTCCACCCACATCGGGTGCGAGGAAATGCGCAGGATCCGGGAGGATTGGCACGGCCGCGACCGGGGGCGCATCCGGATAGACGCCAGCATCCACGCGGAATACACATCCCACCCGAAAGCCTGGGAGGCCGTGGCGGACTACGCGGTTCGAAACGGGCTGGGCATGCACGTCCATCTCTCGGAAACCCGGGGAGAGCACGAGGCTTGCATCCAAAAATACGGAATCACCCCCGCGGCCGTCCTGGACCGCTCGGGGGTATGGGCCCCCCGGGCCCTGGCCGCCCACTGCATATGGGTGACGCGGGAGGACATGGAAATCCTGCGGGATCGCGGGGTCTCCCCGGTCCACAATCCCGTGAGCAACCTGAAGCTCGCCAGCGGGGTGGCCCCCCTGCCGTCCTTTCTCGCGCTAGGACTGAACGTAGCCCTCGGGACGGACAGCGTGGCCTCCAACAACAGCCACGATCTTTTCGAGGAGATAAAGACCGCCGCGATCCTGCACAAGGGAACGGGGGGTGATCCCCTTGCCGTTGGGGCGCTGCAGGCCCTGAAGCTCGCTACGGTCAACGGGGCCCGCGCGCTGGGTCGCGGCGAAGAATGCGGATGCATAGCCGCGGGCATGGACGCGGACCTGGTCCTCCTGGATTTCGGACGCCCTCATCTCCGTCCCTGCCACAACCCGGTCTCCAATCTCGTGTACTCCGCCCGGGGGAGCGACGTAGTCCTTACCATGGTCCGAGGACGCGTCCTCTACCGGGACGGGGAGTTCCTGACCATCGACATGGAGAAGGTCTATCGGGAGATCGAGGAGTACGCTATTCCGAGGCTCTTTGGGAAACGACCCTCCCGGGAAGCGTGAACCCTTCGCCGCGCTTCCTCCATGCGACCCTAGCCGGCGATCATCAAATGATGAGTAACTTGTTGACCTACAATGAACAACAAAAATGCGAAAAATACGCCGTTCCGAGCCCTCGCGCTTGCATCTATCCGAAGTATCGTGCTAGGTTCCGAGTACCGATGGAGGAGCGGTTCCCATGAGTACACCGGTTGAGGGAGCGGTTCCCTTGGACGCCGGTCTAAAGGGGAGAATCGCCGAAGGGAATAAGGCGCCGCGGCCTTGTTCCTTGGACGTTCGGGTTAACACCCGACGGCTGTCGCGGGCAAATCCCAAGAAGCCCGCGAAGCGCCATAGGTGTGACGGATCGAGTCGACGCCCGTCCCGGACGGGCCGTCTCTGGATTTCGTCCATGACCTGGGCTCTCCTTCGGATTGGAGGCGTGATGTTTTCCCTTCGATCCGCGGGGCGAGGCGTTACCATAGTTTCGCTCTTGCTTCGCATCTATCAAGGCCGCTGGTTGACGTGTTCCTGACTCTCCACTTCACCGTTCTCCTTTAACCAGTTCTTTCTTCTCGAAACATCGTGGAGGTTTTCATGGAACGCATTGATGTAGCCGTACTAGGGGCTACCGGTATAGTCGGTCAACGGTTCGTGGCGAGGCTGGCGGAGCATCCCCAGTTCGAGATAAAGGCCCTGGCGGCGTCGGGCCGCAGCGCGGGCAAGCGGTACGCGGACGCATGCGTGTGGCGCGCCGGCGGCATTCCCTACGGCGGAATTCCGGACAGGATCGTGGAGGAGACTTCCCCCGAGCGGGTCTGGGCGCCCATCGTATTCAGCGCCTTGGACGCGGACATAGCGGCGGAGATCGAGCCTCTCTACGCGGCATCCGGCGCCCTGGTCTTTTCCAACGCGTCCTCCTTCCGGATGTTCCCGGACATTCCCCTCCTTGTGCCGGAAGCCAACTCCGACCACCTCGCCCTCCTGGAGGAACAGCGAAGAACCCGCCGCTGGAGGGGCGGCATAGCCTGCAATCCCAACTGCACCACGGCCATCCTCACGACGGCCCTGGCGCCCCTGCACCGGCAGTTCGGCATCGAGGCCCTCCTGGCCACGAGCATGCAGGCCGTGAGCGGAGCCGGGTATCCCGGCACCTCCAGCCTCGACATCCTGGGGAATGTCTTTCCCTATATACGCAACGAGGAGGAGAAGCTGGAGGCCGAGACCGCGAAGATCCTGGGGAGCCTCGCGGAAGGACATGTTGAACCCGCGGGCTTTCCGGTTTCCGCCACCTGCACGCGCGTCCCGGTGCAATACGGACACACCATATCGGCTTCCGTACGCCTGCGGGGGGACCCTCCGCTGGGAGAAGTGATAGAGTTCCTGAAGGACCACCGTTCGCCCCTCGCCGGCCTCGGGCTTCCGAGCGCCCCGGAGCATCCCGTCCTGGTGCGGGACGAGAACGACCGGCCCCAACCCCTCCACGACGTGGACGCCGGGGGCGGGATGTCCGTCGTAACCGGCCGGTTCCGACACTGCAAGGCCCTGGGCATCAAGTTCATCGTCCTGGGGCACAACCTGGAGCGCGGCGCCGCTGGAGCGTCCGTTCTGAACGCGGAGCTGTACGCGGCATCCGGCGTGCTGGCGTAGACGCTCCGCTCCGCCTCCCCTCGGATTAAAGGGCGGCATCCTGTCCGGATGCCGCCCTTTTCGCTTCCTCTTCCCGCGAGTAGACTCCCGTACGCCGATCGGGTATTTTAAGGAAAACGGGATGGAGGACCTATGGGCAAACGGGACGTGCCCTTCTTCCGGCTTCTGGACAGTCTGTTTCCCTCCTTGACGCCGAGCCAAGCCAGGGTTGCGGACTATCTGCGGAATCACTACAAGGAGGCCGTTTTCCTCTCCCTGGCCCAGACCGCCCGGAACGCGGGCGTCAGCGAGGCTTCCGTGCTCCGCCTCGCCCGATCCCTGGGGTATAACGGTTACTCCGAACTGCAGTCCGTCCTACAGTCCTACGTTTCCGCCTCCATGCTCACGACGGTGGAACGGTTCCAGTCCTACGATCAGGTGCCGGACGACGCGACGGTCTTCCGGGATCTCCTAGAGAAGACCGCCGATTCCATGAAGACGCTCTCCCATCTTGTTTCCCCGGCGGAGGTCAAATCCTTTGTCGCGTCCCTAGGCTTATACAGGAACATCCTGGTCGTCGGGTTTGAGAGCACCGCCGGGCTTGCGGAGTACCTGTGCTATTACCTCCATCGAACGGGATACCCCGCCACGGCGGTCACGGAGAAGACAGGGGATCTCTTCGCTGTCCTTCAAACAGCCGGCAAGGAAACCCTCGCCCTGGCCATCCTGGTTGCCCGGTATCCCCGAACCGCCATTGAGTTCTGCTCTTCCTGCGCCGCTCGGGGTTCAGCCCTGGCCGTGGTATCCGACACGTCGGACCATCCCCTCTTCGACTCGGTCTCCAGCCAGTTCTCGGTATCCACGAAGAGATTCGACGGGATGAACCTGGAGAACCAGGCGGCCATGCTTTCCTTCCTCCAGGGACTCATCCTCGAATGCGGCCTCGGAGACCGGAAGCGCACGAAGCAGACCTTGAAGGCCCTGGAAGACTACAACCGGAGCTTCCACATTTTCGACTGACATTCCTTTTTCCACGCCCTCGTTTTCGCTTTACAGAATCCACAACCTGTACTACCATGATGTAGCGTTTGCTACATTTCTATCGTTTTATACACTTTTTCACTTCACTTTTCGCGGAGGGCCGATGTTTGATTTCTTAGTGAGGGGATGCAGAATACTCGACGGTACGGGCGGGAAAGGGTATTCCGCAGACCTTGGCATCCGGAACGGCAGGATTGAAGCTATAGGAAACCTGGCCGCGTACGCCGCCGATCGCGTCCTGGAAGCGGGGGGCTGCACACTGGCCC
>CAYTYG010000046.1:9221-13708 GCA_964441515.1 uncultured Treponema sp. | reverse complement strand
TGGCAGAGGCAGGACGCCGCGGCCGCGAAGGCCGCCGCGTCGGCGTCGCTCTTCCGGAGCTCCGGATCCATGAGCGCGTGGATGAGCCCCGCCCCGAAGGCGTCCCCTCCCCCGATGCGGTCCACGATGACCTCGACGGGGTAGGGCCTGTATTGCCCGTCCACCATGGGGGCGTACGCGGCCTTGTCGGAAGCGGCGTCGTAGAGCATCCCCCCCCAGTCGTTGCGGGTGGCGGAATGGCTGCGACGGAGGGTGAAGGCCGCCTTGCGTATGTTCGGGAACTGTCGGACGATCTGCCGGGCGACGTCTTCGTACTTCCTCTCGTCCAGGACCCCGGAGTCGAAGTCGGAGGCACCCGCCTCTATGCCCAAGACGTCCTTGGCGTCCTCCTCGTTGGAGATCAGGATGTCCACGTAGGCCAGGAGGCCGCGCATCACCCGGCCCGCGAGGGCCCGGCTCTCCGTTCCCTCCTCCCACTTCCAAAGCTTCTTCCGGAAGTTGAGGTCGCAGGAGACCGTGAGGCCCAGCTCCTTGGCCAGCTTGACCGCCTGGAGGCTCGCGTCGGCCGCGTTCCGGGAGAGGGACGGGGTGATGCCGGTGACGTGGAACCAGGAGGCCCCCTGGAAGGCGGACTTCCAGTCGTAGCCGGAGCCGGGCTCCAGGGCGATAGCGGAGTTCTCCCGGTCATAGACGACGTTGCTGGGCCTCTGGTTGGCCCCCGCCTCCACGTAGTAGATCCCGAACCTGCCCTTCTTGGAGCGCAGGATCCAGGACGTGTCCACGCCGAGGCCGCGCAGGTTCCCCAGGCACGCGTCCGCCGCCGGGTTGTCCGGAAGGGCCGTCACGAAGGCCGAGCTCCCGCCCAGCATCGCGACGGACGCGGCCACGTTGGCCTCCGCCCCGCCGAAGGTTATCTCCACGTCCCCGGGCAGGGCCTGCCGGAACCGGAGAAAGCCCCGGGGCTTTATACGGATCATGATCTCCCCGAAGGTCACTACTTTTCCCATGCTATTTCCCCCGCACTTCCGCGGCCACCGCGGCGGCTTCCTCGCAGTTCCGGCTGATCGCGTCCCAGTCTTTGGCCCGGATCAGGTCCCGCGTGGCGAGCCAGGATCCCCCGACGGCCAGGATCTCCGGGGCTTCCAGGTACTGCCGCAGGTTCTTGATTCCTATCCCCCCCAGGGGGATGTATTCGATGCCCAGGTGGGAGTAGGGGGCCGCCACGTTCTTCAGGTAGGGAAGCCCGCCCAGGGTCTCGGCCGGGAAGAGCTTGAGAACCCCGCAGCCCAGCTCGACCGCGGACTCGATCTCCGAGGGGGTGGCCACGCCGGGCGCGAAGGTCAGGCCGACCCTGCGGGCTTCCTCGACGACCCGGGGGTTTAGCCCCGGGGCGACCCCGAAGGCGGCTCCCGCGGCCTTAACCCGGCGTATCTGTTCCGGGGTGAGGACCGTGCCCACACCGGCGTACATCTCCGGGACTTCCCGGACAATCCGCTCGAGGGCCTCCAGGGCGGCCGGGGTCCGGAGGGTCAGCTCCATGGCCCGCACTCCCCCGCGCAGGAGGGCGCGCGCCAGGGGTACCGCTTCCCCGGCGTCGTCCACGACCAGGACGGCCACGACTCGGGACTCCCGGAGCCGTTCCTTGAAGGGCCCGGCGTTTTTACTTTCAATGCATCGAAGGTCTGTGTTTTTGGAATTGCGTTCCATAATGTGGATTATGTTTTATAGTTACCGTTCTGTCAATTTATTTTTTCCGGCGCGGAAACGCCTTCCCGGGAGTCGGCTCGATCTTCGGTCTCCGGGTCGGGCGTCGAGGCCCGCATCGAATCGTCCCTCCAGCTCCCGTCCGGGAAGATCGTGAGGTGGTTGTCCGCCATCAGCTCTACGCCCCGGGGCGGCTTGAGCTTCCAGAGCCCACGGAGGAACCTTCGGTAGTACGCGGCCCCCAGTCGGCCCACGAGGCCGAGGCCCTTCGTGGAGATGACCGGCCCGCCCGGGAAGCGGGCGTCCCCGGCGTAGTGGGCCGTCATGGCGGCGGTCACCTGGGGAACCAGGATTCGGGCGTCCCGCTCCGAGGCTCCGACCCTCCGCATTACGGCTTCGGCCAGACCCGCGAGTCCGCGCTCCGTGGCCTCCCGGCTACCGCGTTCAAAGTCGCGCCCCCGGGCTTCCCAGGATGGAAGCCGGGTCACCCGGGAGGTGGATATCGATACCGTGCCGTCCCGGGAGGAGAGGCGGACGATCCTGTAGGGGGAGGGCCAGGTAGCCAAAGCCCCGGTCTCGATGTCGACGATATGCTTTCCCCGGAGGTCCGGGCGGGCCGTTTCCCCCCAGGAGCGCCGAACCGCGCTGTTGGCGTGGAAGTGTCCCGTGAAGATAAGGCGGACGTCCCGGGCCGCGAGAAAGGCCGCCAGGCTAGCCCCTTCGTCCACGACGAACGCCGGGTGCCGGGCCTTCATCCCGTCGGCGTGCTCCAGGAGCGGGTGGTGCTGGACCGCGATTACGGCTATGTCCCTCCGGTCCGCCTCCTCCAGGAGGGCCTCCGCCCATCTCCGGGTCCCTTCGCGGAGGGCCCCCGAGGATTCCGGCTTGTCCTTCCGGGTTCCCGGACCGTACTTTGCGCTGTCCAGCATAAGGAGCCAGAGTCCGGGTACGGGCTCGGCTACGTAGGAAAGGCTCACCGGGTCCCGGTAAAGGGCCTCTTCGTAGCCCGATTCCCGGTAGATTTCCGCGAAATCGGCGGCCGTCACGCCGGGCACCCTCTCCGTTCCGCCGGAGGGCAGGTAGCGGAAGGCGGCGGGATTCTCTATGTCGTGGTTCCCGGGAACCACGAAGGTCCGGATTCCCTCCTCCTCCAGCCTGCGCAGGGCGGCCGCCACGCCCTCGTGGCATACCCGCTCCCCGTCCTTTGTGAGGTCCCCCGGAACCAGGACGAAGGACGGCCTCTCCTCCCGGATCCCCTTCATCGCCGCGGCCAGGATCTCGGCGCTCTCGACCAGGAGCTTTTGTTCCATGGAACCGTAATAGTCCCAGGCAGCCCCGCTCGTCCCCAGGGAGGCGTCGTAAAAGTGGACGTCCGTCATCACCGCGAAGACCGCGTCCGGCCAGGCCGGCGGGGCCGGACGCCCGGTAGTCCGGGTGGATAGGCCGTCCGGGCCCGCGGTTGCGCAGGCCTGCAGCGCCGCCAGTGCGGCCGCGAGGCAGAGCGTTCTAAACCGTCGAGCCGGCCGTCGGAATGAGGCAGGACCCCGTACGGAGATCGGGCGGGAGAGTTTCATGGATATGCTTCGAAACACCCCGGCCCCCGGGACGGGGGCGGGCAGGGCGGGAGGCTCACGGGAATGCGCGTCGGCGCTAGGGAGACGGGGAGTCCCCCGCTTCGTCGTCCCCGGCCTCGGGCGTCTCCTCCTCGAGGATCTCGCCCCGGGCCGCGGCTTCCTTGCGGAGCTTCTTCTTGAGTTCCTTCTCTTCCTTCTTTTTCTTGCGCTCCAGTTCCTTCTTGCGTTTCTCGAATCCGTAGTTCGGCTTCAATGTCACCTTCTGGGCGTCGGTATGGTTGCTCCTACTATAAAGCATAACCCTCGGAAGGGAAAGCGAGAAAGCCGCGCGTTTCTTCCCGTGGTTTTTCGCGATCGGTTCCGGAGGGGCTTGGAAAAAAGTTGACAGCCCCGGATAAGCTATCTATACTACCTTTGGTTTAACTGTTACATATGCCCATCTAGTGAGCAAATTCTCAGTTTTGAGGGATGCCGATGCGGTACGATGAGCGCGTAGTGGTAAAGGTCGCCATGCTTTATTACCTGAAGAACCTCGATCAGGACGAGATAGCCCGGCGTCTGGACCTGTCGCGCCAAAGCGTCTCGCGGCACCTGAAGCGGGCCCGGGAGACGGGCATCGTCCAGTTCCGGATACACTCCCCCAGGGAGGACACCTTCGCCGGGCTGGAACTGGACCTGGAGACCGCTTTCGGGCTCAAGGCCGCGGTGATCGCTCCGGTGAACCTTAACAGCGACGACATGATCAAGGACGCCATCGGCAAATACGCCGCCGGCTTCCTGGAGCAGAACGTACGCGACGGGGATATCCTGGGGGTCTCCTGGAGCTCCACAGTTTACGCCTGCGCGCAATATCTGAAAAACGCCGGAACCAAAGACCTGACCATCTGCCAACTGAACGGAAGCATGGACGTGGCGGACTTCTCCACCCGGGCGGAATTCATAATCTCGAAGATCGCGGCCGCTTTTCGGGCCCGCACGAATTCCCTGGCCGCCCCCATGCTGGTCGATTCCCCGGAGATCCTGAACTCCATACTGGCCGACACGAGGATCCGGGGCTCCTTCGATTTCGCCCGGCGGGCAACGATCGGGGTCTTCGGGATCGGTTGCATCAACCGGGAGTCCTCCCTGTACCGGACGGGCTACATGAGCGGGCGGCTCCTGGACGAACTCCACGCCAAGCGGGCGGTTGGGGACATAGCCGGGCACTTT
>CAYTYG010000046.1:0-9211 GCA_964441515.1 uncultured Treponema sp. | reverse complement strand
CGACGTCCGGGGCGAGATCTGCGACCCGCACCTGGAGGCCCGGACTCTCGCGGTGCCCAAGGAATCCTTCCAATCCATGCGGCTTTCGATAGCCCTCGCCGGGGGCGCCCACAAGCTCGAGGCGATCCGGGGCGCCCTTGAGGGGAAGTGGTGCAACGTGCTGGTGACCGACGAGAACACCGCGCGGCAGCTCCTAGCGCTGCGGCAAACGGGTGCGGGGGGGGCGGCGACATGAGGGTCCGGAGGTCCGACGCCGTATCCGCCGGACTTTTCCTCCTTCCCTCCCTCCTGATTTTCGGAGTTTTCGTCTTCTTCCCCCTCGTGTACACCGTATGGCTGAGCGCCACGGACTGGAACCTCATCTCCCCGGAGAAGAACTTCGTCGCCTTCGGGAACTATGTCCGGCTCGTCCGGGACCCCCTGTTCTGGAAGGTTTTAGCCAACACCTCCGTCTTTTCGGCGGCGACGGTGGCGGTCGCCGTATCCCTCGGGCTCTTCGTAGCCGTCTTGATCAACCGCAGAATCTTCGGAAGGACCTTCTACAGAACCTGCGTTTTCCTGCCCTACGTGACAGCCACCTCCGCCATGGCCCTCGTGTGGCTCTGGATCTTCGACCCCCAGTACGGGTTCCTCAACCTGGTCCTCAAATCCGTCGGGATCCCGGGCCCCGAGTGGCTGGCCTCCACCTCCTGGGCCATGCCCGCGATCGTCCTCATGACGGTCTGGCGTTTCACGGGGTATATCATGCTCCTCTACCTCGGGGGGCTGCAAAGCATCAACAAGGAGCTCCTGGAGGCGGCGTCCGTGGAGGGCGCCGGGAAGATAACCGTCTTTTGGAAGATCACCTTCCCCCTCCTAACCCCGACCACCCTCTTCGTCGTGACGACTACCCTCATCACGATGCTCCAGAACTTCGAGACGGTCTACATCATGACACAGGGGGGGCCGGTCAACTCCACGAACATGCTGGTCCTCTACGTCTACCAGAACGCCTTCCAGTACTTCGAGGCCGGGTATGCCTCCGCGATATCCGTCGTCCTCTTTCTCCTGATGATCGCCCTGACGGCGATACAACTGCGGTCCGCGAAACGATGGGTCACCTACTGACCCTCGGAAGGATGCGAGGATGATAGACCTGTTCGGCCATAGGGGGGCGGCGGGAGAGGCTCCCGAGAACACTCTGGCGGGCTTCGGCTACGCCTACGATCTGGGCGTGCGCTGCCTGGAGCTGGATGTGCACCTGACCCGGGACGGCGACCTGGCGGTCATCCACGACGAGGCGCTGGACCGGACTACGGACGGGAAGGGGCATGTCGGGGGCTATACGATGGCCGAACTCAAGGAATTCGACGCGGGGATCCTCTTCCCCGGCGCCTTTCCCGGCGCCCGCATTCCCTCGCTGTCCGAGGTCCTGGAGGCGTACGCCGGGAGGATGCGGCTCTTCCAGCTGGAGATCAAGCCGGACCGGCCTTTCGTCCTGGACATGGTCTGCCGGAAGGTCGTGGACCTTCTGTCTGTCTTCGGAACGGCCGGGAAGACGATCGTAACCTCCTTCGATCCCTACGCCGTCCTGACGGTACGGGAACTCTCCCCCGGGCAGAGTTGCGGACTCATCTCCATGACCTACAAGGAGAGCGACGTCCGCCTGGCCAAGGAGCTCGGGTGCCGGAACACCTGCATCCCCCTGAAGACCGGCGGCTCCCGGAAACTCGTGGAGCTGGCCCACGGCTTGGGGCTGGAGGTGACCGGCTGGCTGGGAAACACCCTGCCGGAGGTGGACGCCCTCCTGGATTGGGGCGTCGACAGCATCACCACGAACTATCCCTCCCGGGTTCTGCCCTACCTGGCCTCCAAGGGGCTTGCGGCGGACCTTCCGGGAAAGGCCTAGGCCCATGCCGGATCCGAGGTCCCGGAGGAGAGGGAACCAGGCGGCGGCGTCCGCGGTCCGCCACGCCTTCCTCCTGGCCGTGACCCTGATCATCCTGCTTCCCATCCTGTGGGCCTTTTCCACAGCCATCAAGCCCCAGAAGGAGATCTACGCGTATCCTCCCACCTTGGTCCCCAGCCGCGTAGCCTGGGACAACTTCTCGAAGGCCTGGCAGAGCGCGCCCTTCGCCCGGTACGCGCTCAACAGCGTCTTCGTCACCGCCGCGATCCTGGTCTGCCAGCTGGTCAACGCGGCTTTCGCCGCCTACGCCTTCTCCTGGCTCCAGTTCCGGGGGAAGGACACGCTTTTCCTGTTTTTCCTTTTCGCGATGATGGTTCCCACCCAGGTCCTCATAGTACCTACGTTCCTGATTTTCAAGACCTTCGGGTGGATCGACACCTACTGGGCCCTTATCGTCCCCTTTGTCTCCAACGCATTTGGAATTTTCCTGGTGCGCCAGTCCTTCCTCTCGGTGCCGAGGGATCTCCTGGACGCCGCTAAGATAGACGGATGCGGGCACCTGGGAATCATCCGCAACATCATGGTGCCCTCCTCGAGGGCTGCGTTTATCAGTTTTTCCCTCCTTACCTTCACCTGGAGATGGAACGATTACTTCTGGCCGCTGATCATGACGAACTCCACCAGGATGCGGACCCTGCCCGTGGGGCTGGTGTTCCTCCGGACATCGGAGGGGAGCATCGAGTGGAACGTCGTGATGGCCGGAGCGGTCCTGGTCATGCTTCCGGTGATAATCCTATTCATCCTGCTCCAGAATTATTTCGCGGAAGGCGTCATGAGCTCCGGAATCAAGGGGTAGCGTCGGCTTCCCCACAAAGATCCTTTGTTTTAGGAGGAGACTATGCGCAGATTTGTTGCTGGACAAAAGGTGCTTGTAGCCCTTGTACTCCTTGCGGGAACGGCCCTGCCGCTCCTGGCGGGGCCAACGCAGATTGTGTTCTGGTCGGCGCTGGGCGGCAACAACGGGAAGATCCTGGACGCCTTCGTGAAGGAATTCAACGAATCCCAGAGCGAGGTCGTGGTGGTCAACGAGTTCCAGGGATCCTACCCCGAGGTCGAACAGAAGCTCATGGCGGCCATCGCGTCCGGGAAAACCCCCGACCTCTGCATGCTGGAGATCTCCCGGATTCCGGCCTTTGTGGACGCGAAGGCCCTTCTGGCCCTGGACGGCTTCGCCAAGGGATCCAACGGGATAGACCTGAACGACTTTGTCCAGGGCCTCCTGGAGGAAAGCCGGATCAACGGGAAGCTTTACTCCCTGCCCCAGTCTCGGTCCATGCCCGTCTTCTACTACAACAAGGACATGTTCCGCGCCGCGGGCCTGGACCCGGGCAGGGCTCCCGCGAACTGGATGGAGCTCCGGGCTGCCGCGATCAAGCTGACGGCCCCCGACGGGTCCCGGATCGGATTCGGTGTCCAGACCGGCAACCCCTGGTGGTACTTCCAGACCGCGATCGAGAGCTCCGGCGCCGAGGTTTCGAAGCTCGTCGGCGGCAAGCCGAAGCCCACTTTCAACTCCCCGGAGGCCGTGGCGGCCCTCCAGCGGTGGTACGACCTCGTGAAGAAGGACAAGGCGGCAAAGCTCTACGTAGGCAAGGGCCTTACATCCTGGGAGCTCCTGCAGGCGGATTTCATCAGCGGCAAGGTCGGCATGATGTACATAACCACGGGCTGGATGGGCAACATCCTGAAGAACTCGAATTTCGAGGTGGGCGTCGGCATGCTGGCCGCGGGCCCCGGCGGGGTCCGGAGGATCCCCACGGGCGGGAACGGCATCGTAATCCCGGCCCGGACCCCCAAGGCCAATCAGGACGCGGCGTGGAAGTTCCTCAAGTGGCTAACGGACACCGGCCAGACCGCCCGCTGGGCCATGCAGACCGGGTACATGCCCCTCCGGATCTCCGCGGGCAAGAGCCCGGAGATGAAGGCCTACATCGAGAAGAATCCCGCGTTCCAGGTGGCCGTCGATTCCATGATGTACGCGAGCCCCTTCCCCTCCATCAAGCGGAATCCCAAGACGGAGCCCACCTGCGACGTGCTCTGGGAGAGGATCTTCCTAAACAACGAACCCGTCCAGAAAGTCGCCGACGAAGTCGCCCGGCAGGTGGAACAACAGCTCAAGTAGCCTTCGCGGCGCGGGCCGCGGGAGGAAGGTTTTTTTCTATGGTGAAAGCGGCGATCATAGGGGCCGGGCTGATGGGATCGGCCATGGCCTGGCCCCTGAGCGACAACGACAACGAGGTAAGCCTCATAGGCACGCACCTGGACGACGAGATCATCCGGTCGTGTCGGGAAGGAAATTTTCATCCGAAGCTCGGCAGAAAGCTTCCCGAGCGTGTTCTGCCCTTTTATTACTCCGAGATCGAGGAGGGGCTCGCCGGCTGTGACTTGATCGTCAGCGGGGTGAATTCCCTTGGTATCCGCTGGATGGCCGAGCTGCTGGCGGCCCGAGCCTTCCCGGGTCTGACGGTGCTGGGGATCACCAAGGGCTTGGAGGCCGGGGTCGACGGCTCCGTCCTCCTGTATCCCCAGCTTCTGAAGGCGGCTCTTCCCGAGTGCGTACGGGAGTCCGTGTCCTTCGCGGCCATCGGGGGCCCCTGCATCGCGGGCGAGCTTGCGGGCAGGCGGCCCTCCTTCGTGATGGTCGGCTCCGAGAGCCTTCAGGTCGCGGAGAAACTGGCCGGTACCTTCCGCACCTCCTACTATTTTCCGAAGCCCACGGACGACTTGGCGGGGCTGGAGGTTGGGGTGGCCCTCAAGAACGCGTACGCCCTGGCGGTCGGTATAGCCTACGGAATCCTGGAAAGGGAGGGAGGGGTAGACCAGGCAGGCGCATCGATGCACAACCTCGCGGCTGCGCTCTTCGCCCAGGGCTGCGGGGAGATACGCCGCGTGCTGCGCCTGCTTGGGGCCCGCGAGGACTTCGCGGCCTCCCTGCCGGGCGCGGGAGACCTCTACGTCACGGCCACGGGAGGCCGGACCGTACGGTTCGGCAAGCTGCTGGGCCTCGGCTTGGGCTTTAAGGAAGCACGGAAAGCGATGGAGAAGGAGACCCTGGAATCCATAGAGATCGTGAGGAGCATGGGCGCCCTGATCCCTGCATGGGAACGAAAGGGCTTGATCTCCGGCGAGGAGCTTCCCCTGATGCGGACCCTGGTCGGGGTCATAGCCGAGGGGAAGCCCCTGGCCCTGCCCTACGAGAGGTTCTTTCGGGACTGAAAAGGCCGGCGTCCGCCGCCGGCCCCTATTCCGCTTGCGGGCGGAAGGCGTCCACCTCCGCCCGGGAGGGGACGGAAACCGCCGCGCCGGGGCGGGTGACGCAGACGGCCGCGGCCCGGGACGCCAGGTCGAGGGACTCGGCCGCGGTTTTCCCCTCGTTCATGCCCGCCAGGAAATAGCCGGAAAAGGTGTCCCCCGCGGCCGTCGTGTCCACCGCGCGCACGCGGTAGGCCGGGCGGCTCAGGACGCCCGAGGCGTCGGCGTAGAGCGCGCCCCGCTCGCCCAGGGTGATCACCACCCCGGCCCGGGGGTAGCGGGCCCGGAGGGCCCGGGCGGCCGTCCCGGGGTCGCTTTCCCCCGAAAGGCCCTCGGCCTCGATCTCGTTGAGTATGAGTAGGTCCACGAGCTCCAGCGGATAGTCCTGCACTTCCGCCCGGAAGGGCGCCGGGTTCATGGCTATGCGCATGCCCCGCTCCGAGGCGGCCCTCAGGATGTGGGGGATGGAGGATATCTCGTTCTGAAGGACCAGGATGTCCCCCCGCCCGAATCCCGAGAGGGCCCGGTCCGCGTAGGCCGGGTCGATATCTCGGTTCGCCCCGCCGTACAGGATGATGCAGTTCCCGCCCGCGTCGTCCACCTGGATGATCGCGTGGCCCGTGGGCTCGGCGGAGCGCTCCACCCGGGAGCCGTTCACTCCGCCCTTCTCGAGCTCCGCCAGGAGGAAATCCCCTTCGGCCCCGATCTTGCCCGCGTGCCACACCTCGACCCCGGCCTTGGCCAGGGCCAGGGATTGATTGAGTCCCTTGCCCCCCGGGAAGACGGAGAGGGATTTTGCGGTTTTCGTTTCCCCGGGGCGGACGAACGAATCCACCCGGTAGACGTAGTCGATGTTGAGGGAACCGAAATTGAGAAGGCGCACGGCGTATCCTCCTGGCTGTCGATGCGGTCGGCAAGGCCCCCCGGCCCCCGGGCGGATTTCCGAACCGGGGGCTAGGGGAGGGGAGAAGTTACTTCACCAGCTCCAGGGGAACGGGAATCTGCTTCTGGACGGTCTCGCCCTTGATGTGGGCGACGGCGGTCTCCACGGCCATGGACCCGATGAGGGAGGGCTTCTGGGCCACCGTGGCCTTCATGCTCCCGGCCTTCACCGCGGCCACGGCGTCGTCCACGGCGTCGAAGCCGATGACGATCACGTCCTTGAGGCCCGCGGCTTCGAGTGCCTTGACGGCCCCCAGGGCCATCTCGTCGTTGTGCGCGAAGACTCCCCGGATGCCCTTGTTGGCCTGGAGGATGTTCTGCATAACCGTGAAGCCCTTGTCCCGGTTGAAGTCCGCGGGCTGGCGGGCCACGACGGCGAGCTTGCCGGCCACGGCCTCGTTAAAGCCCTTGCCGCGGTCCACGGCGGCCGACGCCCCGGGGATGCCCTCCAGCTCCACGACCTTGGCGCCTTCCCCCACTAAGGCCAGGAGCTCCTGCCCGGCCAGGACCCCGCCGGCCACGTTGTCGGAGGCTATGTGGGAGAGAACCTCCGCCCCGTTCACGCCCCGGTCCACGGAGATGACCGGGATGCCCGCCTTGGCGGCCTTCTCGACCATGGTCTTGGCCGCGTCGGAGTTGCAGGGATTGATCAGGATGACGGCCACCTTCTTCTGGATGAGGTCGTCGACCTGCCCCGCCTGTTTGGCCGGGTCGTCCTGGGCGTCCGTTACGACAAGCTCGTATCCCAGCTCCGCGGCCTTGGCCGACGCCCCTTCCTTCAACGTGACGAAGAAGGGGTTGTTGAGGGTGGAGATTGCCAAACCTATCTTCTTGGACGGGGTCTTGGCGCCCCCCCCGCACCCCGCGAGCAGGGCCGCGCAGAGCAGCGCGGCGGTTACGACTGCGAGAATCCTTTTCATACCTTACCTCCTGATGTGTGTCGCTATTTTCACTTCCTGCGGTCCATCAGGACCGCGAGAAGAATGACCGCTCCCTTGACGATCTGCTGGTAGAACGAGGAGACCTCCAGCAGGTTGAGCCCGTTGTTCAGAACCCCGATGATGAAGGCCCCGATCAGGGTTCCCAGCATGAAACCCTTGCCGCCCGAGAGGCTCGTGCCGCCCAGGACCACCGCGGCGATCGCGTCCAGCTCGTAGCCGCTCCCGGCCAGGGGCTGGGCCGAGTCCAGGCGGGAGGTCAGGACTATCCCCGCCAGGGCCGCGAAGAGCCCCGAGACGGCGTAGACGCTGGCCGTGATTTTCTTGACCGCCAGGCCGGAAAGGCGCGCCGCCTCCGGGTTCCCGCCCACGGCGTAGACGTACTTTCCGTATACCGTGCGCGCCAGGACGAAGGCCGTTACCCCTATCCCAGCCAGGAAGGCCAGGCCCGACCAGGGCACCCCGCCGAGGTCACCCCGTCCCAGGGCCACGAAGAGCCCCCGATCCCCCAGCCCCGTTATAGGCCGGCCCTGGGTGAAGACGAAGGTCGCCCCACGGTAGATGGTCATGAAGGCCATGGTCACGATGAAGGGCTGGAGCCGGAAGATCGAGACGGCCGCCCCGCCGGCCGTGCCCAGGACCGCGCCCAGGAGGAGGGCCCCCGGAATGGCCGCGAAGTCCGGGATTCCCGCCTTGAGCATGGCCGCCAGGAGCGCGGCCGTCAGGGCCAGGATGGACCCCACGGAGAGGTCGATGCCCCCGGTCAGGATCACGAAGGTCATGCCCACGGCCACGAGCCCGTTCAGGGAAACCTGGTTCAGGATGTTCATCAGGTTGGAGATCGTGAGGAAATCCGGGGAGAGGGCGGCCAGAAGGGCGCTCAGGATGAGGAGGCCCAGGAGCGGGCCGAGGCGCGAAGCGAGTTTACCGAGCCGAGTATCCATGATCGTCATACTCCCGTCGCGAGCGACATGATTTGTTCCTGGGTGAAGCCGGATTCCAGGAGCCCGGCGTTCCTTCCGTTTCGCATCACGAGGACGCGGTCGCTCATGCCGATGATCTCCGGCAGTTCGCTGGACACCATGAGCACGGCCACGCCCCGGGCCGCCAGGCGGTCGATGATCTCGTAGATCTCGCGCTTCGCGCCCACGTCGACCCCCCGGGTGGGTTCGTCCAGGACCAGGATGCGGGGCTCCCGGGCCAGCCACCGGGAGAGCACCACCTTCTGCTGGTTTCCCCCCGAGAGGCTCGCCGCCGGGGAGGAGAGGGAGGGGGTCTTCACCCGCAGTGCTAACGCCGCTTTCCCCGCGAAGGAGGCCAGCCTGCCCGGCGGAAGGACGCCGAGGGTAGCCAGGGAGGGAAAGCTGGCCGAGCCGATGTTGAAGTCCACGCCGAAGGGGAGGAAGAGGCCGTCGACCTTCCGTTCCTCGGTGACCAGGGCCAGGCCCAGCGCCATGGCCTCCCGGGGGGACCGGATCCGGACCTCCCGGCCGTCCAGGAGGATCTTTCCCCGCTCCGCAGGCTCGGCCCCGAAGAGGGCGCGCACCAGCTCCGTCCTCCCCGCGCCCATGAGCCCGGACACCCCGAGGATTTCCCCCCGGCGCAGGGAGAAGGATACGCCCTCGAAGCCGCGTCCGCGCCCCAGGTCCCGAACCTCGAGGACGACGTTCCCCGGCCGATTCGTCTTGGGGGGAAACCGATCGCCGATTTCCCGGCCCACCATCATGGCCACCACCCGCTCCAGGGAGAGCTCCCGGATGGGGGCCGAGCCCACGTACTCCCCGTCCCGCAGGACCGTGAGGCGGTCGCAGACGGCGAAGAGCTCCTCCAGCCGATGGGAGATGTAGACGAAGGAGACGCCCTCGGCTTTCAATGCCCGCATGACGCCGAACAGGCGCTCCGTCTCGCGCTCCGAGAGGGCGCTCGTGGGTTCGTCCATGACGATGAGCCGGGCCTTCCGGATGAGGGCCTTGGCTATCTCCACGAGCTGGAGTCGGCCCACCCCGAGATCCCCCGCCCGGACGCGGGGATCCAGCTCCAGGCCGAGCCGCCCGAGGGTTTCCGCCGCTGCCCGGCGCATGGCCTTGGAATCCACGAGCCCCAGCCGGGTGCGCGGCTCCATGCCCAGGAA
>CAYTYG010000045.1:0-13968 GCA_964441515.1 uncultured Treponema sp. | reverse complement strand
CCCTTCGAACAGCTCACTTCCAGGCTCAGCACGGGTCTGCCTTCATCTTTATCTATGTCCAATAGTCGGATGTATTGAATCGTTATTGGGCGAGCTTCTCTATCAACTATTATCCCCTGGCGGGTCACGGGATTCTCAGAATAAACGCGATGGGCTTTTCTTCGGCCCCGGCCGGCGTGTCCGAACTCAAAAGGATGGAGGATCTTCTGGCCCGGGAGATGGAGGCGGGAGCTCGAGGATACTCCTCGGGGCTCGGCTACGCTCCGGGCTGCTTCGCGGACAAGGACGAACTTGTTGCTCTCGCAAAAGTTTCGGCCCGGTATGGGGGGATCTACACGAGCCATATACGAAACCAGGGAAACCGGCTTTTGGAGAGCGTGGAGGAGGCTATCGAGATAGGCCGTGAGGCGGAGATACCGGTGATCATCTCCCATCTGAAGGCCTACGGGGTCGGAAACTGGGGAAAGGCGGAAGCGGCCTTGGAGGCAATAGACAAAGCAAGGTCCGAGGGTATTCGGGTTATGGCTGACTTCTATCCCTACGACTCCGCCTCCTCCACCCTCGCGTACGAACTTCCCGAATGGGCCAAGGAAGGAGGCCCGGAGCGCATCCTGGAACGCCTGGCCTCCCCGGCCGACCGCGACCGTATCCGGAAGGATCTTACGGAGGCGAACGAGATAAGCTGGGACCGGGTGATCGTATGCGGGGTACGGACGGAAGCCAACCGGGGCGTCGTGGGCCAGTCCGTTCGGGAGATCGCGGATTCCCGCGGCCGGGATCCCTTCGACGCCGCGTTCGACCTTTTATTGGAGGAGTCCTGCGGCGTGGAAACCGTCTGCGCTCTCATGAGCGAAAAGGACCTCGAGTCGATCGCCCGCGCGCCCTTCACTTCCTTGGGGTCCGACGCGTACGCCCTGGACACGGAAAAGCCTTTTACGGGTCATCCGAGAAACTACGGGGCCTTTCCGAGGTTTTTCCGCGCCTTCGTCCGGGAAAAGAAGCTACTGACCTGGGAGGAGGCCGTCCGCAAGACCAGCGGGATGGCCGCGGAATTCCTCGGGCTTTCCGACCGCGGGACAATAGGGACCGGGCGCTGGGCGGACTTGGTCCTTTTCGATCCGGAGAGTCTGGCGGATAGGGCCACGTACCTGGAACCGGGGCGCGCATCCGAGGGGATCAAGGCTGTTTTCGTGAACGGTGTCCTCCAGTACGGAAACGGCACGATTCCGACGGAGAAGCCGGGCCGGATACTGAAGCGGTAGAGGAGGTAGTCCTAATGGAATCATACCTAAGTTTCGCGAACTCCCCCGTCCTAGGGTTAGCCGCCGCTGCGGTGATCGTCTTCGTCCTGGTCCAAGCCGTCCTTTTCCTAAGCGTGGCAGTGCGAAGAGGCAAGGCGGCGGGAATTCCACCCACCCTGCTGAGAAAGGCGTTCCGCGCGGGCGTCACCACCAGCCTGATACCCAGCCTTCCTATCGTCCTTGCCCTGATCGCGATGGCGCCCGTTCTGGGAACCCCCATCTCGTGGATGCGCCTTTCCGTCATCGGATCGGCCCCCTACGAGCTGATGGCGGCGGGCATCGGGGCGAAGACCATGGGGGTCGACTCCCTGGGAGGCGCCGGATTCACACCCACGGTGTTCGCGAACGCAGTATGGGTGATGTGCGCGGGCTCCTTCTGGGCGATCTTCCTGGTAGCCGCCCTGTATAAAGGGATCAAGCGACGTTATTCGATGGGAGCCAAGGGGGACGCCCGCTGGAGAGAAATCCTTACCGGAGCCTGTTTCATGGGGGTATTCGCGCTTTTCATGGCCGATCCCATCACGAACGGGGGTACGGACCTGGTGACGTTCCTTATCGCCGCCGTCGTCATGGTTGTTTTCCTTTTGCTGATCACGCGCCGCCGGATGACTAAGCTCAAGGAATTTGCCCTTCCGGTCAGCATGCTGGCGGGCATGACGGGATGCGTCCTTTGGACTCATTTCCTGGGATGAAGGAGGAAGAATGAAAACCCCATACGCCCCCTCGGGGTACGAGCGCATCAACCATGTCCTGGGACGGATCACGCTGCCCGTCGGCTTCCTCCTCACTTTCCTTCCCCTGGCCATCCTTGGCCTCCGGTACGGCATCACGGCCGACTTCAAGAGCCTCCTGGGAGGACTCTTCAGCATCTCCGTCCTCATGCTCCCGGTGAGCCTTGTGGAGGTTCTTACCTTCACGGCGATGCTGGGCTCCGGGGGGATGTACATGTCCTACCTCACCGGGAATATTACGAACTTGAAGATCCCCAGCGCAGCCATGGCCCTGGAGATATGCGAAGTGAAGCCGTCCACCGAGGAGGGGGAAATTCTCTCCACGATTGCCATCGCCGGTTCGGTCATCGCCAGCGAACTCATCCTGGTACTGGGAGTCTTATCCCTCGTTCCGCTCTCGGGTTTCCTGAAAAACCCCGTTATCCGTCCCGCCTTCGACCATATCCTTCCGGCCCTATTCGGGGCTATCGGAGCGTTCTATGTGCTGAAGGAGTGGAAGGCCGCCGTCGCGCCCTTGATCCTAGCGGTGGTTCTGAACTTGGCGGGAAACTTCCCGACCGCCCTCACGATACCCCTGTGCGTGCTGGCCTCGGTCCTGACGGCGCGCATCCTATACCGTAAGGGCTTGCTGTCCCGCTCACCATCCTCCGATGCGTAAAAGCCTCCGGAATTCGGGGATACGGCCCGGAAGATTGCCTTCGGGGAAACTGGGCTCCATCTGCGACGTCCGGGGAGTCCGGGTGGGGCACGCCGCGATCTCCGACGGCCCTGTCCAGACGGGCGTCACGGCCATCCTGCCCCGGGAAGGCAACCTGTTTTCGGACAAGCTGCCGGCGGCCTGCCACGTGATCAACGGATTCGGAAAGACGGCCGGTCTCCTGCAGATCCGGGAGCTGGGAACCCTGGAAACCCCCATACTCCTGACAAACACCCTAAGCGTGGGGACTGTCTGGGAGACCCTGGCCCGGTACATGCTGAGGGACAATCCTGGGATAGGCCGGGAAACGGGTACGGTAAATCCCGTCGTCTGCGAGTGCAACGACGGATACCTGAACGACATCCGGGGATTCCACGTAACACCCTCCCTGGTTATGGATGCGTTGAAAACCGCGGCGACCGATTTTGAGCGCGGAGCCGTGGGGGCCGGGCGGGGGATGTCCTGCTACGGGCTCAAGGGAGGAATCGGTACCGCCTCCCGGATCGTGCGGGCGTTCGGGACGGATTTCACTCTGGGCGCGCTGCTACTTACGAACTTCGGAACCCTGGAGGAGTTCGTTTTCCTGGGAAATCCCCTGGGCGAAAGACTATCCTGTCGCCTCTCTCCCCCGCCCTCGGACCCCGGGTCCGTCATCGTGGTTCTGGGGACGGACGCCCCGCTCTCCCCGCGTCAGCTGGGCCGCGTCGCGCGGAGGGCGGTTTCCGGGTTGGCGCGAACAGGTTCAGCCATCGCCTCGGGTAGCGGGGAGATCGTACTGGCCTTCTCCACCGCCTATTCCATACCTCAGGACGCCCGGGGCATCTCGGAATATCGAGTCCTGCAGGAGAGCGAGCTGGACGCATTCTTTCTCGCGACCTCGGAAGCCGTCGAGGAAGGCGTACTGGATTCCCTCTGGGCCGCGGAGACCACGTACGGCCGGGACGGGCATTTCCGCCGCGGACTGGCCGAGGTCCTGGAATCGGAGGGGATACCCCCGGTTCCCGGCGGTTCCCTCAGTACGCCCTGAGGTACTGGGACGGCACCCGGCGCCGGTCCGGAGGAAGGTTCCGCACCGGCCAATAGGGATCCCGAAGGAGAAGACGGCCCAGGAAAACGGCGTCCGCGCTCCCCTGGATCAGGATCTGCTCGATCTGTTCCACCGTGGTGATAAGTCCGACCGCCCCGGTCGGGAGCCCGACGGCCTCCCGCACCCCCGCAGCCAGCTTGACCTGGTAGCCGGGGCCCACGGGCGTCTTCGCCCCGGGCCCCAGCCCGCCGGAGGAGACGTCCACGAAGTCCACCCCCAGGGGCTTCAAATCCTTCAACGTCCGGGCGCATTCCTCCGTGTCCCACCCGCCCTCCAGCCAGTCGGTGGCAGAAACCCGCACAAAAAGAGGAGCCGTATCCGGAAGCCTGGAGCGTACCTCCCTGGTCACTTCCTTCAGGAATCGGGAACGGCCGGCCAAGTCTCCTCCATAGCCGTCGGTCCTCCGGTTGGATAGGGGCGAGAGGAACTGGTGCGCCAGGTAACCGTGGGCGGCGTGTATTTCCACGGCGTCAAAGCCGGCTTCCATCGCCCTTCGGGCCGCCTCTCCGAAGGAGCGGACCACTTCCTCGATATCCCCGGCGCCGAGGGCGCGGGGACTCGCGTGGGTTTCGTCGTAGGGGAGGTCCGAGGGGGCAAGGGGTGTCCATCCCCCCTCGGAGACCGGAATCGATCCCCTGCCCTGCCACATGGGGCGCGTGGAAGCCTTCCTTCCCGCGTGAGCCAGCTGGACGGCTATCCGGGCGCCCGCCTCGTGGACGGCCCGGACCAGCGGACGGAAGGCGTCCCGGTGCCGGTCATCCCATAACCCCAGGTCCGCGGGGCTGATGCGGCCTTCGGGAGCGACCGCCGTAGCCTCCACGACTATCAAGGAGACGCCTCCGAGGGCCCTTTCCACGTAGTGCCGCATGTGCCAATCGTTCGGAAATCCGTCCACGGCCGAGTACTGGCACATGGGCGACATGAATATCCTGTTCGTCAGCTCCAAAGAACGAATCCGTATGGGCTCCGCCATGAAACCGGACATATTCCCTCCTGTGTGCAAAAAGCAGAAACCTCAATATAACTCCGGCAACGGAGTACGGCAAATCGGTATGGGCGCGTTTCGAACCACTATTGCAGGACCCCCGCCGATTGATCTATGGTTGCCTATCCCGTATTCCAAATCGAGGAGCGTGCCCATGACCTTCCAGGAAGCCTGCCTCAACGCGAAAAAAAACATCGGCCCCCACTGCCGGGTCTGCCCGGAGTGCAACGGCATCGCGTGCCGGGGCGTCATACCGGGTCCGGGGGGAAAGGGTTCGGGATTGGGGTTCATCCGCAACTACCAGGAACTCCGGAACATCCGCCTGGCCATGGACACGATCTATAGACCTGGGACGATATCCACGGAAACCACGCTCTTCGGGAAGACCTTCCGTCTTCCCGTCTTCGCGGCCCCCATCGGGGCCGTCGCCCTGCACTACAGCGACGTCTACGATGACGCCTCGTATTCCGAAGCCGTCGTCCAGGGCTGCGTGGAAGCCGGGAGCGCGGCGTTCACGGGGGACGGCCCCAAGGAAATCGCCTTCTACGGGCCCCTGGAGGCCATACGCAAGGCGGGCGGGATCGGAGTCCCCACGGTAAAGCCCTGGAACGTCCAAGAGGTCATCGAACGGGCGCGGCGGGCCCAGGACGCGGGGGCTTTCGCCATAGCCATGGACATCGACGCCGCGGGGCTCGCGGTCCTGGCCCAGCAGGGTAAACCTGTGGGCCCCCTCCCGGTGGAGGATATCGCCCGTATCGTGAAGGCCTTGAAAGTCCCCTTCATCCTCAAGGGAATCATGACTCCCGGGGGAGCCCGCAAGGCCGTAGAAACCGGGGCCCGGGGCATCGTCGTCTCCAACCACGGCGGGCGGGTGCTGGACGAGACTCCCGCCACCATCGAGGTGCTCCCGGAAATCGTTAAGGCCGTGTCCGGCAAGGCAACGATCCTGATAGACGGCGGCTTCCGCACGGGTCTGGACGTGTTCAAGGCCCTGGCCCTCGGGGCGGACGGCGTGCTCATAGGAAGGCCCTTCGCCCATGCCGTCTATGGCGGCGGCAAGGAGGGCGTACTCGCGTACCTGGCGAAAGTGCGCTCCGAGCTGGAGGAAGCCATGCGGATGACGGGCGCCGCCGAGCTGAAGGACATCGACGCTTCCAAGGTGAGGGCCGAGGGATAGGCGGCGCCCGGGCTTTCCCGCCGCTTCCGGCGGTTCGCCCGGACGGCTGCCTATCCTTGCGACGTTTGCGTTCGGTTTCGAAGAAGCGGGACGCAAACGGTATACTGCTCTTAGAAAACGCTATACGTTTTGGGTCGAACGGCCTCTCATATCTCCATCTCCAGCAGGTACGAGCTCAGGCACTTTCCGTGCTTGTCCATGGCCAGGCTCCTCGTTACGCCGCCGCCCAGGGCCCCCTGCATCACGAAGTTGAGGGCGCAGACCTCGGGGAGTTCATAGCGCACCACGTCTCCTCGCACTATGTCCTTGAAGTGCATCTTGACATGGTCGGCGGTGACAGCTTCCTTGATCCTTTCGTAGTCCTCTCTCTTGTACACGATAAGGGAGACGTTGGAGATATTGCCCTTGTCGCCGGTGCGCGAATGCGCGATTTCCCAGAGTTTCATCCCGTCACCTCCTGGACCACGACCTCGGCCCTTGCTTCCGTTCGAGGTATTAGTATGGACGCCACCGAGATGATCTCGGAAACACGGGAGGTGGCGCCTCCGCCTCCGGCCGGACCGTTCGTGTATAAGGTCTCGACCTCGTTGCCGATCTTCGCGGCCTCGCTTTGCGACTTCGTACGTCCGGCCACATAGAGCCGGACCTCGCTGGGCTGGCTCTGGATGGGCGCGGAGGAATTCCTGTAAAGGGAGTCCACGCCGACGATGTCCATGCGGAGTTCTTCGATCTGGACCCTGCGCAGGGCCAGCCGCTTTTCCACGGTCTGGCGGGCTACCTGGGCGCGGGCCACGCAGTTGGGGCCGCCGTAGGAGATCTCGCCCTCGCCGATGAAGCAGTCCTTGTACCCGATGCTCACCTTGTAGGAGTCCGTCCTGGGCTTGCCCGTGGCGCCCGATATCCTCACGACGTCCTGGCCCGCCTGCTCGAAGCGCACCTTGGAAAAGTCCGCCACGCAGTCCGGGGTGATGTAGGAGGACGGGTCATGAAGCTCGTAGATGAGCTGCTCCTTGCAGGTGTCCTCGGTCACCAGGCCCCCGGAACCGGGAACCTTCGTGATGAAGGCCTCGCCGTTGTCGCTGGCCTCGATGAGGGGAAAGCCCAGGCGCCACGGTTCCGGTACGTCCTTTTTACCGGGGTCGCCGTAATAGCCTCCGGAAGCCTGGCCGCCGCACTCCAGGAGGTGGCCGATGACGGTTCCCTTCCCCAGCTTGTCCCAATCGTCCGCCCGCCACCCGAACTCGTGGATGAGGGGCGCCATGAAGATGGCCGGGTCCGAGACCCGCCCCGTGATCACGACGTCGGCGCCGGCTTTCAGCGCCTCGACGATCCCCTCGGCGCCCAGGTAGGCGTTGGCGGACACGATCTCACCGCCGAGATCCGACAGGGGTCTGCCCGTCTCCCAGACCTTCACGTCCCGGTACTTTTCCAGCTTGGGGAGCACGTCGTCCCCGTAGACCGCGGCTATCTTGATTCCCTTGATGCCCTTTTCCTGGGCGATCTTCTTCACCACCTCCAGGGCGGCCAAGGGATTCGCCGCCCCCATGTTGGTGATGATCTTCACCTTGTGCTTGTATGCCAGCGGCAGGGCCGCGTTCATCCGGTACTCGAGCAGGGCATTGTAGCCCTTGGTCGGGTCCTTGAGCTTGGCCTGCTGGGCTATAGCGATAGTCCGCTCGGCCAGGCACTCGTAGGCGATATAGTCGATACCGCCTTTTTCTATCAGCTCCAGCGAGGGCTCGAGCCTGTCGCCGGCATATCCGGCGCCGCTTCCAATGCGAATTTTCTTCATTGCACAACCTCCCGACGGAATGAAAGGACGCGGGTCAGACGGCGATCTTCCCTATCACGACCGCTACGATGAGCATGACGATGGTCGTGAGGAACGCGAACGGAATGGTCTTCTTCTGGTGCTCGCCCAGATCGACGCCCGAGAGCCCGATCAGAAGGAAGGTGGATCCGGTCAGCGGAGAGACGGGGAATCCGGTGGTCATCTGGCCCAGTATCGCCGCGCGGCCCACGTCGACCGCGGCAACCCCGAACTGCGCCGCGGTGCTGGAAAGCACGGGCAGTACTCCGAAATAGAAGGAGTCCGGGTCGAACACAAGACTCAAGGGCATGCTGAGCACGCCGGTGATGAGGGGAAGCCTAGCCCCCAGTCCGGTGGGGATGGCCTTTACGAGCGTGTCCGCCATGGCCTTGATCATGCCGGTCCCCTTGAGGATTCCGGTGAAGGCTCCCGCCGCGAAAAGGATGGAGGCCATGAGTAGAGCGGCCTTGGCGTGCGCGTCGATGCGGGCGCCTTGATCCTTAACCTTGGGGTAGTTGATGAATAGGGCGAGACAGAAGGCCACCATGAACACCACGTGCGGCGGGACCTTCCCCGAGACCAGCACCACGATGGCCGCGACGATCAAGAGGATGTTGACGAGGAAAAGCTTAGGCCTCATGAGCGCCTGCTTCTCGGCGTCGACCTTGGCGTCCACTACCACGTTCACGTCGCCGACAACGCCGATGGCCTTGCGTTCCTTGAGGCCGAGATAATAGGAAACTAAGAGAACGAAGAGAAGCCCGAAAACCAAAGGTAGCAGCATGGGGTTGAAAAGCTCGGTGACCGGAACGTTCAACGCGGTGGCGGCCCGGAGGGTGGGCCCTCCCCAGGGCAAAACGTTCATGGTTCCCGCGGCGAGGGCCGTCACCGTGGCCAAGGTGGTTCTCTTCATCTTCACCGCGTCATAGAGCGGAAGCATGGCCGGCACCACCACAAGGAACGTCACCGCGCCGGATCCGTCCAGGTGGACGAGCATGGCCAGGAGCGCCGTGCCGAGGGTGATCTTGGCGGGATCCTTACCCACCAACTTGAGGATTCCCTTGATGACAGGGGCGAAGGTTCCGGCGTCCGTTAGGATGCCGAAAAACAGGATGGCGAAAATGAACATCACGCCGGTGGACGCAATGCTCTTTATGCCGTCCGTCATGTGCTTCGTGATGTCCGCCCCGAATCCTCCGATCAAAGCCATTACGACCGGGACGACGATGAGCGCGATCACGGGGGACGCCTTCTTCGTCATGACGAGCGCCAGAAGCAAGGCGATCGTCAGAAGACCCAACAGAGCTACCATGGAAGCCTCCTGAATATGGACTTTACCAGGTCATATTCAAGAAACATGCCAAGAGAGGGAGCCTATCGGTTTTTATTGTTTTATCGCTATCCTCCTCCGCATTGAGAACAATTTCACGCCGTAGGCCGCAAGGAATGAAGCATTCCGCAAGAAAAAAACAGGAAGGAACCGAGGGTCGCGGAGATCTCAGCCGAACGGTTTCTAATTTTTCCACTTTTCTAGAATTGCGGAACACCATTTTCCAGCGGAATGGAAAAAACTTCGTCACTCGAGCTTGTTGTAAAGGGTCGCGAGGGAAATCCCCAGAGCTTCGGCCGCCTTCCGTTTGCCCTCCACTCCGTCGCCATACTGGAGCAGTGCGGCCCGAATGGCCTTTGATTCCGTTTCCCGGATTAGATCGGCGAGCTTGCGAACGTCCGACGTAGCATCCTCCATTTCCGCCCGCCGCATCTTGGGGGGCAGATTGCCGTTCCGTATCACGCCGTCATCCGTCATCATGGAGGCGTAGGCGATGGTGTTTTTGAGTTCTCGGACGTTCCCCGGCCAGTCGTACGCCCGCAACGTCGCAAGCGCGTCGTCGTCCAATATGATGCCCGTCTTGTACCGGGTGTTGTTGTCCAGGAGGAACTTCCGGACAAGAGGATCTATATCGGCTCTCCGTTCCCGTAACGGGAGCAGGTTCACGTTGAAGGTCGCTATGCGGTAGTAAAGGTCGCGGCGGAATTGGTCCTCTTCGACGAGTTTTTCTATATCCTTGTTCGTTGCGGCTATAATCCGGACGTCCACGGCTATCTCGGAGGCGCTTCCCACCGGCCGGATCAGGTTCTCCTGAAGCGCTCGAAGAAGCTTGGCCTGTAGGCGATAGTCCAGTTCGGAAAGCTCGTCCAGGAAGAGAGTGCCTCCGTCCGCCTCCTCGAAGAGCCCATGCTTGCCGCCCTTCCGTGCGCCGGTGAAAGATCCCTCCTCGTATCCGAAGAGCTCGCTCTCCAAGAGGTTCGGATCCAGGGCCGCGCAGTTAATCGCGAGGAAGGGTTGATATTTCCGGTCGCTCGCGTTGTGTATGGACTGGGCATACAGTTCTTTCCCCGTGCCGCTTGCGCCGGTTATTAGGACGTTCATTCCCTTCCCGGCCACACGTTTGCAGAGTTCTATGGTCTCGGCGGTCTTGGCGTCCCCATATACAATGTCGTCGAAGGTATAGCATGTCTGGCTCATACGCCGGACCCGTTCCGAGAGCCTCTTTATGATCTTGTTGGACTTGTCGAGTTCTTCGAGCAGGCGATAGACGTCGCTTATCTCGTTCAGGATCGATATGCCGCCCAGGATTTCCCCTTTATCCACGATGGGGACCATGTTAACCATGTATTCCGAAGCACCCTGTTTCCTTCGAACGGCCAGTTCCATTTTTCCGGTCTTCACGACTTGGGTCAAATGGCTGCCGGGACGTATCTCCGCCAGGGGTTTCCGAAGAATGGTTTCGGGCTGTACGGAGGTGATTCGCGTGTACGCCGGATTTATATAGAGGACGATCCCGTCCCTGTCCACGATCAAGACGCCGTCGTAGAGGGAATCCAGGATAAGGCGCACCCAATCGTCGATAAGAAGATCCAAAAGCCGTCTCCCGTGCGAACTCGTTTATACTAGCACGGTCGCCCGGATACCGAAAGCTCGGAAAAGCCGTTGGAACGAGGATTATTCCTTGCCGATCCAGTCGCGCACAATCGACAGAGCCCTCTCCGAGTCCCCGTCGAAGGGGAAGCTGTGCCCCGCGCCTTCCAGCATCCTGGACTCGAAGGAGGCCGCCCCCGTCATGGCCCTACGAAGATACTCCCCGACGGAGGGCTGTACCGTCTCGTCCCCGGTACCGGTGACGACCAGCACCCGGGAACGCACCTTGGGCAGGAGGGCACAGGCTGTTCTGCGGATTCGCTCCAGGTGCGCCGCTCCGGATACCAGATCGTCGGCCCAGTAGTCGGCGTGAAGCCTCCTCCGAACCGGATCCGTCTCCGTGTCCGGAACCGGGCGATCCTTCCGCATCACCGGCACGAAGGGCGCGATACAGGGTGCAAAGCGGGCTGCTTTCCGGGAGAGCCGAAAGGCCGGTGCCAGGAGAATCAGCTTCGGGACTTCGAAGGTTGCCGCCAGGGCGGAGGCTATCAGCCCACCCATGGAATGCCCCAGGACATGCACGTTCCCGTACTCGGATCGCAGCTCCAGGTAGGCGTCGATGGCCCTGCGGATCCAGTCCTCCGCTCGGGTGGCAAGGAAGTCCGCCCGCAGGGTCCCGTGCCCCGGATATCTCGGGGCAAAGGAGGCATACCCCGAGGCCGCCAGGGCCTCCCCCATACCGCGAACCTCCTTGGGATTGCCCGTAAATCCATGGAGCAGGAGGAAGGATTCCCGGGCTTCCGGGACATCGATCCGGAATGGACGGGTTTCAGGCTCCAAGTCCGCTTGGGCGCAGGCTTCCAGGAGTCTTTTCAGGTCGGCCATATACCCCCCGGGTTGTCGGGCGCCGTATTCATTCCATCCTAATAGGTTATAAAGAGAATCCGCGCGCCACGGAGAACGAAAAGCGTTTTATACATACTTGGGACTTTGTCAGCCGGAATGCCGATAGGTGCGAAAAACACCTTCGAGGATGCCCTTGCGCGGCACCCTTACCCAGGCAAGGAAACGGTGAAACGTACGGGGCCAAGGGCGCCCGCGAAGCGGCGCCCCCGGCTCGAAGAAGGCGGCCTTTAACGGATGTCCTTGTCCTGGACGGTCTTGCGCTTGTCCGCCTTGGCGTTCTTGATGGCTTCGTTGCAGAGCGCGCGGACCTTGTCCGACAAGGCGTCGATGACGGTGGCCGAACACTTCATGTCGGAGGTTTCCTTGATGTACGCCTTAACCTTGGAAGCGATTACGAGGGTCTCTTTTTCTGCCATACCTGCTCCTATCTTTTTTACGGCCGCGTCCGGGGATGCTTCCCCATCGAGCCCCCGAAAGGCCGAACTATAAGCATAGTACGCGAATCCGCCTCTCCTGTCGAGGCGGAAGCGTAGGAAAATGAACGGAAACTAGGGACCTTCCACGGATTGAGTAGGCTACTTATTAGCCCGTCGGTCCGGAACTGCTCCCGGAGGTTCAAACTCGACGATTCCGTCCTTGGGAAAACTCACTATACAACAGGTACCATTTTCGTTGGTGAAAAGAATTTCAGCGTCTATCTGGCGGGCCAGGGCCGGAAGAATCCTGTGCCCGAGAAAACCAATTTCGTCCGGATGGAAATCCTTGCGAATTCCCACGCCGTTGTCCTGGACTTCCATGCGGTAGCGTCCGTTTCGGAGACCGAACCGAATTTTGAGGATTTTAGCTTGTGCGAAGCCCGGTGGGAACGCGTGCTTCAACGTGTTCGTGACGAGCTCGCTGAGTATCATCCCCAGGACCACGGCCTTGTCCACCGGCACGCGCGCCGGTTTCAGGGAGTACTCGACGCGGACCCCGGTCACGGACCGGCGGTAGGCGGTGAGGAGCTCATCGCAGATGCTTGATGCGTATTCCGAGAAATCGACATACCGCACGTCCCTGAAAATTTGTAGTTTATCGTTGACCAGGGCCATGGATTGGAGACGCCGGACCACGTCCCGGTAGGATTCCTTGAGATCCTCCGTGGCTGCTTCCTCCGCCTTCAGATTCATCAGGGTCAGGATGCTGGAGAAATTGTTCCGGATCCTGTGGGAGGCTTCCCGCATCAGAAGGTCCTTCTCCTCCAGGGCTTTTTCCAGGGCGACGGTCTTCTCAACCAGGGACTGCTCCCGGGCTGCCACTTCGAGGAAAAGCATCTCCATAGGCCGCTGCACGCCGATCTCGAAGACGGCGCTGTAGAGCAGAATTACGGACGCCAGCTTCAGGATAACCCCGACAATAATCTCCAGATTGAAAAGCCCGGTAAAAAATGTCAAACAGAGCTCGGAAAGGATTATGAGGAATATGTAGATATTGAGCAGCCCGAGTATCTTTCGGGAAAACGAGGACCGGTTCCGCAGGATCCTGTACGATCCCAATGCCAGGAGGGCAATGATTCCGTACTCGGCCCCTATTTTAAACGCTGTCAGTCCCTCTCCCTCCACGAAGCAGACGGGAAACCAGTCCGTCGCGTAGATGACCGCGGCGACGACCGTTCCGACGATGAAATGCAGAGCCAGGATGAGCCTGCGGATATTGTCCTTCAAGGGAGGTCTGCGGAGAAATCCGGGCGCAATAGCTATGGAGAGTGCTTGGATGATCCTGGATGTTATCCACAACTGGACGGGCGCGTCCGGGGTGACGCCCGGAACGAGGTTCATTCCCGGATACGTAAGGGCGTGCAGGAAATCCAGAAGACCGGAGATCAGAAGGGCCATCCCCAGCAATACGAAAAACTCATGCTCCAGGCGATGACGGACATTCCAGATCACCAGGAATAGGGCCAAGCCCACGGAAAAGGAAAAAAGCTCGGCTACGGTATGGAAAATGAGAAAGCTCCAGCTTAGAAAACCACAGAGTATGAGGAAACCGAAAGAATAACAGCCTGTTCTCCACATCGCCGCCCGGATGTCTTTTTTCATCGGTACAATACTATATGTAAAATGGAAAACGCACAACAAAAACCGGTTTAGCGGAACGGGAACCCGCTTCTTTGTAACCTATCCCCGAACGGCTCCGGAAGGATTCCAAGGCCGGTTCCCGCTCTTTCCTGGGGAATACGGGCCTTGCTTCTCTGGGAAAAACGCAGGCCGTTGTTGACCCGTACCGGGAAGCGGCGGTATGATCAGCCTGTCGTGGGGTGGTTCCCTAGGGAGCCTGAGATCACACCCGTTGAACCTGATCCGGATAATACCGGC
>CAYTYG010000044.1:5542-14087 GCA_964441515.1 uncultured Treponema sp. | reverse complement strand
AACACCGGACCCAGTGGTTAACAGCCACTTGCTCTGCCAGCTGAGCTACAGGGGATCGCGACGGCAAAAAAGTACCCTGAGGGGGGCGGTCATGTCAAGGGTGGGGTTGCCGGGTCCAGTCCCCCAGCCCGGGTCTCCAATAGGAAGGCAAGTTCTATGAGCGGCCGCTGGACGGGGTCGTCCAGGACGAGCCCGCTCAGCTCCTCGTAGCGGCGCACCCGGGAGCGTATCGTGTGCCGGTGTACGCCCAGGGCGGCCGCAGCGGCTACGGCGTTGCCGCGATGGCGCAGGTAGCCCCGGACGGCGTCCCGTATCTCGGGCCATTCCCGCAGATCCTCGAGGCGGGCCGGGAAGCATAGGGACCGCAGACGGCCGCCTTCTCCCCGGTCGATGTCCTGCAACGCCCGGGCAAGCTCGGAAGCCGGCGAACCTTCCCCCGCCTCCGGGGAAAGCACCGGTGAATTGCGGTTAAGGAGCAAGCCCGCGAGGGCGCGGGAAACTTCCCGGTACCCCGAACCCGGGTCCAGGACGACAAAGGGCAGACCCAGGAGGTCGCAGGATTTCAGGAACCCGCCCGGGGCTCCGGCGCCCGGGAGCCGAGTTTTTTGCCCGGCATCGTCCGTCCGCGCAAAGAGCGCCGCGCATCCCCGTCCGGCTAGGCTCTCCAGGGTTCCCGGGGCATAGCCGGAGTACCAGGCGGCTTCGGAAGCTAGGAGTATGCTCTCCGCCTCCCCGCCCTCCCCATAGGGAGAGTCGACCGAGGAGAGCCAGATCACCTCCCTGTCCAGTCCGCCGGAACCCGCGGGAACTCGGGCCCGCGCAAGCAGGGGGTCTTCCAGGAGGAGCCGCAGGGGTACGCCCCGCACGTCCTCAGCCCTCCCGGGCGAAGTGGCAGGCCGCGCTGCGGCCGTCGCCCATGTCCTCCAGCCGGGGATCCTGTTCCGAGCAGATCGGACGGGCGCGAAGGCAGCGGGGCCGGAAACGGCATCCCGGGGGCACGGCCGCGGGGTTGGGTGGTTCGCCCTGGAGTATCCGTCGCTTCTCCGCCCGGTCCCTCCCGTCGAAGCAGGGCATGACCTCCACCAGGGCCTGGGTGTAGGGATGCAGAGGCTTGTCCAGCACGAGGGAAGCCGGACCGGTCTCCACGACGCGCCCCAGGTACATGATGGCGATACGGTCGGCTATGAGCCAGGCCAGGGCCAGATCGTGGGTGATGAAGAGGAACGCGAGGCCCCGCTCGTCCCGGAGTCGGGCCAATAAACGCACGATTCCCGCGCGGACGGAGACGTCCAGCATGGAAACCGGCTCGTCCGCAACGATAAACCGCGGCTCCAGAACCAGGGCGGCGGCGATGGCCAGCCTCTGCCTCTGCCCCCCGGAGAGCTCGTGGGGGTAGCGGTCCAGGTAGGTGCGGGCGGGGCGGAGCCCCGCCGCCTCCAGGGCAGCCACGGTCCTGTCCTGGAGCTCCGACCGGGAGGCGCAGAGCCGATGGACCCTCAAGGGCTCGGCGACGGTATCGAAGGCGCGGTCCTTGGGGTTCAAGGACTGGTAGGGATCCTGGAAAATGACCTGGGCGTTGCGGCGGAACGCGGCCCGGGAGGATCGATCCATGGAATAGACATCCTTCCCGTCGAACCGGACGGCCCCATGGACGTACCGGGGATCCACGAGCCGCAGGATGGAACGTCCCGTCGTTGTCTTGCCGCACCCGGATTCCCCGACCAGGGCCAGGATTTCACCCTTCCCCAGGCTCGCGTCCACCCCGTCCACGGCCCGGACGGACCCCTTGTCCACTCCCTTGAGGCTCTCCAGGAAACTGGCGCGCACGGGGAACCGCACCGCCAGGTCTTTCACTTCAAGAAGGTCAGGCATTCGGGGAGCCTCCGCGAAGGCAGTATACGTAGTGCCCGCCGCCCAGGTCGACCGCGCCGGGTCTTTCCTTCCGGCAGGCCGGACCCGCTTCGGGGCATCGATCCGCCAGGGGGCAGCCCGTGTATTCCACCGTGGGATCGGGGGGTTCCCCGGGAAGGGATTCCGCCAGCTCCCGGCTCGCTCCCGGGTTTGGACAGGCCGCGGCGAGATAGCGGGTATACGGGTGGGCCGGCGACCGGATGAGGCTCTCCACGGGGCCTATCTCCATGACCCGGCCCGCGTACATCACGACCGCCCGGTCGCACAGGTCGCCCAGGAGCGAAAGGTCGTGGGTGATGAGCATGAGGGACAGTCCGAATTCGGCCTTCAACCTCTCGATCAAGTCGAAGATCTGGGCCTGCACCATCACGTCCAGGGCCGTCGTGGGCTCGTCTCCTATGACGAGCCGCGGGTTCAGCGCCAGGGCCATGGCGATCATCGCCCTCTGCCGCATCCCCCCGGAGAGCTCGTGGGGATAAGAGCGGCTCCGGATCCCGTCGATCTCCACCAGTTCCAGAAGCCGGTTCACCCGGCGGTCGGCTTCCGCGCGGTCCACGCCCTCGTGGAGGAGTATGGTCTCCGCGATCAGGTCCCCCACGCGACGGACGGGGTTCAGGGCGTTCATGGCGCCTTGGAAGATGACCGAGACGTCCTTCCATCGGAAGGCTCGGAGGGCCTCGTCCCCCATCCCGAGGATATCCCGTCCGTCGAAGCGGATAGTCCCGCCGTCCACCCGGCCGCCGGGCGGAAGCAGGCGGAGGATGGAGAGGGCCATCGTCGTCTTGCCGCACCCGGATTCGCCCACGACGCCCAGGATCTCGCCGGCTTCCATGGACAGGCTCGCGCCGTCCACCGCCCGGGCGCGCCGCCCGGAGGAGGAATAAGAGACGGAAAGATCCTTTATTTCCAGGAGGCTCATGCTTACCTCTTGCGCAGCTTGGGATTGAGGATCTCGTCGAAGGCGTAGCCCATGAACGTGAAGCCCAGGACCAGGACCAGGACGCAGAAGCCGGGGGGAAGGATGAACCAATACGCCCCCGAGGAGACGGCTCCCGCCTCGAATGCGAAGTGCAGCATGGTCCCCCAGGAGGGGCGCGTGACGTCCCCCATGCCCAGGAAGCTCAGGGTGGTCTCCGAGAGGATGGACGTGGCGGTAACCAGGATGGTGTTGGCGAAGACCAGGGGAAAGATGTTCGGCAGGAGATGCCGGAAGACGATGCGCAGGTCCCCCGCGCCTATGGCCCGGGCGCGCTCCACGAAGGCCCGCTCCTTGATGGCCAGGGTCTGGGCCCGAACGAGCCTCGCCGTGGGCGCCCAGCCCGTAAGGCCTATGACCAGGACGATGTTCCAGACAGAGGGCCCGAGGACGGCGGCCAGAACGAGCATGAGGGGCAGCCAGGGCAGGACCAGGAACACGTCCGTGAAACGCATGAGGACGCTGTCCGGGGCCTTGCCCGCGTATCCCGCGGTCACGCCCACGGCCGTGCCCAGGAAAATCGATATGAAGGTGGCGACCAGACCCACCAGGAGGGATACCCTGGAACCGGCCACGAGAGCCCGGGCCACGTCCCTGCCCAGGTCGTCGGTGCCCAGGATATGCCCCGGGCCGGGGGGCTGGAGCACATCGTCGATACCCCCGAAGGCCATGGGGTCGTAGGGGAAGAGCACGGGACCGACCAGGGCCGTCAGCACGAATGCCAGGAGCAGGACGAGCCCCGTCATGCCCAGCCGGTTGGAGACGAAGAGCCGGAAAGCCCCGCGCGTATCTATGCTCGCGTCCATGCCCGCCTCAATCCGAGACCCTCGGGTCTATGTAACGATATAGGATATCCGCCGCGAAATTGGCGCCTATCACCGCCACGCTCGTGATCAGGAAGATTCCCTGCAGCAGGGGATAATCCCGCCCTTTCAGCGCGTCGTACATCAGCCTTCCAAGCCCGGGCCAGGAGAATACCGTCTCCACCTGCAGGGCCCCGGTGACCGTGAACCCCAGGCTCATGGCGATTACGGTGCTCATGGGTATCAGCGCGTTTGGCAGGGCGTGCTTCCGGAGGACGTCGCGCTCGGGGAGCCCGACGGCCCGGGCGGTGGTTATATAGTCCTCGGTCAGCACCTCGATCATGGAGTTGCGCATGATTAGGGCGTACTCCCCGGCCAGGACCAGGGCCAGGGTCATGGAAGGAAGAAAAAGGTGGCCGATCACGTCCAGTGTGCGGGTCCATCCGTCCGCGAAGACCATGGCCGGGGAGATCATCCCGGAGACGGGAAAGAGCCCCAGGGTGCCGGCGAAGACCGCGACCATAAGAATGCCCAGCCAGAAGGTCGGCATGGAGTAGCTCACCAGGGTGAAGCCCAGGGCGGCGATATCCACGGGGGTGCCTCGCTTCCAGGCCGCCAGTATCCCCACGAATAGCCCTAGGAGTATGGCCATCACCTCGGCCACCACCGTAAGGAGCAAGGTGGCCAGGAGGCGCTCTCCTATGATTTGGATCACCGGTTTCTTGAATATGAAGGAGGTGCCCATGTCGCCCCGGAACAGGTCCCGGGCATACAGAAGGAACTGCTCATGCAACGGCCTGTCCAGCCCGAACATACGGGTGACGCGCTCCAGGGACTCTGCGCTCATCCGGGGATTGCGCACCAGCATGGAGGCGGGATCCCCGGGCATGACCCGGAAGAGGAAAAAGTTGATCACGAGCACCCCGGCCACCGTTAGAGCGGCCTGGAGGAGCTTCTTGAGGAGGACGCGCCTATTCATAGGCAGCGTCCCCGGAGGTCCGCCGGGCTGTTCTCCCGGCGGGCCGATCGGCGGATGGAGGCTCTTCGGAGGCTGCGTCCGGCCTGCCGCCCGCTTCTCCTGCGGACGCCGTTGACAACTGTCGCCGCGGCAACGACCGCGACAAGGACATCGAACTGGGCACAGTCTCCTCCCCGGCTCTGGCTACCGACGCGGGGCTGCCGTGAGGTAGTTTACGCCCGTGTTCGCATAGAACACGGGGCCGTTCCCCACGATGCGGACGAGCCCCTGAATCCTGTCCTTGCGAACGGCCTGAATGTCGCCGTCGTAGGCCAGGATGATGTAGGACGCGCCCTCGTAGGCCAGCCGCTGGGCCTCGTCCACCGCGGCCTTGCGCTTCTTCGCGTCCAGCAGTGTGGCCTGGCGCTTCACGACCTCGTCGTAGGCCGGGTTCGACCACCGGGGCTCGTTGTTGCCGTCTATCTGGTCCGTCGTGAGGATGGCCAGGAGAGTGGTCGGATCCACGTCCCCGCCCCAACCCCAGATGAACAGGTCGTAGTCCGCGCCGTCGATGGAGTCCTGGAGGGCCCCGTCGTCGATGGTGGAAAGCCGTGTCGCTATGCCCACTTCCTTCAGGTAGCCCTGGATCATCTGCCCGGCCTTAACCTCCCGGGAGTTGTCCGAGCGCACGAAGAAACGGAAGTCCAGGGGCTTTCCGTCCTTGCCCTCCCGGATCCCGTCGCCGTTGCGATCCACGTAGCCCGCGGATTCCAGGAGGGCCTTGGCCGCCGCGGGATTGTAGGACCGAATCTTGTTCGCGGGAAGGGCGAGGTGCCACTCGGGGGTGGATTCCGGTATCAGGGTGGTGCCGACCGTCCCGGCGCCGCTCAGGGCGACGGAGAGGATCTCGTTCTTGTCCATGGCCAGCTCCATCGCCTGGCGGACTCGGTAGTCTTTTAGGGCCGGGTGTCCCTTGGAGGCGGGATCGTCGAAGGAGTTCGCGGCCAGCTGGGTGAAGCCGTTCCCGGAATAGCGGTAGACCTCGACCTTCGCCTCTTTCTGCAGCCGGGGCAGCTGATCGGGATAGAGGTTCAGGGCAACGTCGATCTCCCCGCGGATCAGGGACTGGACCAGGGTGTCGCGGTTCGCGAAGAGGGTGTACACGATTCCGGAGAACTTGGGCCTGCCGCCGTAGTAGTCGGGGTTGGCCGTCAGGCTCAGGTATTCGCCTTTCTTCCACTCGTGGAACCGGAAGGCTCCCGTCCCCACCATTTTAGAATCCTCGAAGGTCTCGAAATCCTCGGCCCCCGCCTCCCAGATGTGCTTCGGCAGGATGGGGGTCGGGTTCTGAAGGATGTTCGCCTTGGGCTCCTCCGTGCGTATCACCACGGTCAGGTCGTCCGGAGTCCGGATCTCCTTTATTCCTTCCAGGAATGTGTAATAGAGGCCCAGCTCGCTGGCTGCCACCGCCTCGTAGGTGAACTTCACGTCTTCGGAGGTGAAGGGCTTGCCGTCGCTCCACTTCACCCCCTTGCGGAGCTTGAAGGTCCACTGAAGCCCGTCGGAGCTGACGCTCCAGGACTGGGCCAAGGCGGGCGCGGGCTTGAGATTCTGGTCGAAGGCGACCAGGGGGTCGTAAACGATCAGAAAGAGCTCCGTGGCCGCGCGCTCGTAGGCGTTGAAGGGGCTCAGGGAATCCACATCCTCGGTCGTGCCGATCTTGAGGACGGCCCCCTTGGGTGCCTTCTGCCCGAACGCGGGCGAGGCCAACAGGACAAGGGCCAGGATCACGAAACCAAACTTTTTCCGCATCGTCTGCCTCCCTAATCCGTTTTCCCGGGGCGATGCCGCCTTCCCGTAGGGCTACGGAATCGTCCCGGACTCGACAAAGGTCAAGGACCCGGCGCCCGCGTCCAGGCGAACGTTCACCCCGAGGGGGACCGTCGCCCTGTCCTTCCCATGTCCTATGGGAAGTCCGTAGATCGCGGGCTTTCCGAGGCCCGTAAAGATCTCGTACAGGATATCCTCGAAGGACCGCTGGGTGAAGAACCCGGGGTCCAGTTTCTGGGGTTCGCAGTTCTGGCACTCCCCCACCGCGAAGCCCGCGGCGTCCCGGAGCTTGCCCGCGTTCGCCAGGTGCGTGAGGAGGTGGTCCAGGATCCAGGGCTCCGTGTCGAGCTCCTCGAAAAAGAGTATGGCCCCGCGGGTGTCGATTTCGTACGGCGTACCCAGGGAGGCGCAGATCAATGTGAGGTTGCCCCCCACGATCGGCCCCTCGGCTATCCCGGGGTGCAGGGTCAGCACCTCCTTGTTGGGATCCGCCATCCGTATCGTTCCGAGGGGCTCCGTGGAGCAGAGGGCCTTGAGCCAGGCGGATTTCGTGTACTCCGTGAGGAATCCCCGCTCGAAGCCCGTGGCCCCGGGGCCGTGGAAGGTCACGAATCCCCCGATGCGTTCCAGCATGAGGTGGAGGGCCGTTATATCGCTGTATCCTATGAAAGGTTTGATATTGGCGGCGATCCGGTTGAAATCCAGGTAGGGAAAGAGCCGCGCGCTCCCGTAGCCGCCCTGGCTGCAGAGGACGGCGTCCACCGTGGGATCCTCGAATGCGTCCATGATGTCCTTGGCCCGCGCCTCGTCCGGCCCGGCCAGGTAGTGCTGGGTCTTGTACGCGTACTTTCCGGTGGTGATATGGAAGCCCAGGGATTTAAGGGTTGAGATTCCATGCTCCAGCTCGCTGCGTTTCCATAGGCCGCTGGCCGGGGATACGATGCGGATATTTGCGCCTGGTCGAAGAACCTTCGGTTTCTGGATAAGCCCTCTCCTGTTTTTTTCGTTCATGCCCCGAGGGGTCGTCCCCGCGCGATCCGATCCTTAATGTACACGTTTATATCGTACGATACGCCCGGATTCCCCTCCCGTCGATGGACACTTTGGTCCCTTTTTCCTCCTTCTTTATACACTGTGTACAATCCTTCCGCCATCCCCGGTCCGGAAACCGCCCTTTACGCCGCCGCCGGACGGTCCTATACTGCGGATCGGGGACGCGCGGGGTCGACCGTCGTACGGCCGAAACGGCCGTACGCGGCCTCCTGGGAGGAAGATGGAGAAGCTTCGGGGGATCGAGGAACTGCTGGAACGCTCGGGACTCGGGGGCTGCAGAATCCTCGTACCCCGCGGTCCGGGCGCGTCCCCCTTTCTCTGGGTGCTCCAGGCCGGGAGCATCCCGGCCCCGGGCGGCGTGGCCCCCGGAGACATCCTGGTCCTGGACGGTTCCCGGCTCCCGGCGGACGCCGCGGAATCCCGGGAATTGGCCGCACGGTGGAAGCGGGAGGGCTGTTCCGTCTGCGCCTGCGCCCGGTTTTCCCCTCCCGCGTCTTTTATCCAAGCCTGCGAAGCGGAGGGGCTGCCCCTCCTGGAGCTGCCGGCGGACACGGGTTCGTCCCAGGCGGCTCTCCGCCTGGCGCTCTTCCTGGCGGGAGCGGGAAGCAAGTCCGCCGCCCCAGAGGAAAGGCGTTCTGCCGCCGATCGGGAGCCGGAGCCCCCCCCGAAAGCCCCCCGCGCCCCATCCCGAGGGGAAGGTCCCTCGGCGCTTTCCCGTGTCCCGGACAGGGCGGGCCTGCTGAGGATACTGGCCGCGGCCGGCCCTCCGGGCGGCAGAAGGCCTTCCGCCCGGAGGCTGGGAGCGTCCCTGGCGGCTGCCCTGCCCGGGGGAGCCGGCCTGACGGCCCTGGGGCGTTCGGAGGCCGGGATGTTTTTCTTTCTCCTCTCGACCCGGCGCGGGGACGACCGGGAAAGCCGGGAAGGACTCCGGGCGCTCGCTTCGGAGGAAAAGCTCTCCCTGGGCCTGAGCGCTCCCGTACCCTCCGGGGGCCCCCTGGAGCCGGCCCGGGAAGA
>CAYTYG010000044.1:2164-5532 GCA_964441515.1 uncultured Treponema sp. | reverse complement strand
CAGGCGCTCATGGGGCCCGGGCACCTGGCGTCCTACGACAACGCCGCCCTGTACCTGGCCTACATCGACGACGGCAAGAGCGAGCCCCTCCTCGCTTTCTCCCGCAGGACCGTGGAGAAGATACGGGATCACGACGAACGCACAGGGGACGGACTGATGGCAACCCTGGAGGCCTATTTCCGCAACGACCGCAACGCGCGCCGCACCGCCTCGGAGCTCGGGATCCAGAGGCATACCCTGGCCAACCGCCTGGCCCGCATCGAATCCCTGACCGACTACCCCCTCAAGGGCGAGGGGCGGATAGGCTACGAGCTGGCCCTGACCCTGCGGTACTGGACGAAGGCGCGGATATCCCGTTGACCGGACGGCTCGGCCCGGCTACTTTCCGGGTTTCTTCCCGGACTTGAGGCTTTCCATGCGCTTAAGCAGGCCGGCGGACTTCCCCGTTCCCTCGTCGTGTTTCTTTTCCGCGCGTTTCAAGAGGCCGGAGGGCTCCGGCGTTTTACCGGAGCGCTCGCGGGCCGCGGGGGCCCTCTTCGACGCAGAAGGCTTCCCGGACGCCTTCCCTGCCGATTTCCCGGTCGGCTTCCGGGCGGCGGGGGCTTTCTTCGGAACCGGGGATTTCCCCGTCGACGGCCCGGCCGTGGCGGCTTTTCCCCGGACGGTCTTTTTCGAAACCCCGGGCTTACGGGCCGAAGATACCCCTGTCTTACCCCGAACGGGCTTTTTCGGCGAAGCGGCCTTCCGGGCCGCAGGCGCCTCGGACTTCGCCGGGGTCTTCCGGGAAGCCGGGGCCCCGCCGGAGCCCTCCCCCTCCGGGTCGAAAGGCTCCTCCCAGAGCTCCCGGGGCTTCCCGTTCCCGGGGCCCTCGACGGACAGGGCCTGGCGGGCGGAAAGCCGCACGCCCCGGGCCTTCAGGCCTTTCACCCCGTACTCCTCGATCCGGAACTTTTCCTGCAGAACCCGGGTCTTGGGCTTGGGGGCGTACCGCACCGTGACGGCCGCGGAGGGAGCCGTCGTGAACCACAGGACCGGATCCCCCTCGGGGACGAGCGGATAGTCCCGGTTCAGGATCCAAGCCTCGATCCGGAAACGCTTGATGTAGGGGTAGCCGGTCCCGGCGTCCCGGTAGACCAGCGTGAAGGTCCTGTCCGCCAGGAGCTCCTTCTCGGCCAGGCCGCAGAAGAGCATCCCCTGGTCCACGAAGACCCGGTCCGGTACGGTCGTTACGCTGTAGATCCCGTTCCGGCGCACCACCAGGACCTTGTCGTAGGGCGACACGTCGAAGAGGGCGTCCCCCGTGGACACGGAGGTTCCCAGGTACCCGGTCTGCCCGTCGTAGCGCAGGGGAACGTCCCGGCGGGCCGCCTCCTTCACGTCGACCGTCCGGAACCCGGAGATCTCCGTCTTCCGGGCCCAGTCCGGCTCCAGCTTCTTGACGATGCCGGAAAGAAAACCCACGGCGTAGTCCGTCAGGTGGGCCAGGTGGTGCCGAACCTCCTTGAGGCGGGCCGCCAGCCGGGCCATCTCCGCCTTGGCCCGCTCGATGTCGTAGAGGGAGATCCGGCGTATCGGGATCTTGAGGAGCCGCTCGACATCCTCGGCCGTAACCTCCCGGCGTATCTCCGACGCGAAGGGTTTGAGGCCGTCCAGAACGGACTTCAGGACGGCCTCCTGGGTGCGCATCTTTTCGATCGCCTTGTAGACCCTCTCCTCGATGAAGATCCTCTCCAGGGTGCGGGCGTGTATCTCGTCCGCGAGTTCCCGGGCCTCCAGCTCCAGCTCGGTCTTTAGGATCCCGACGAGGCGCTTCGCGTGGTGCCGGAGGACCTCGGTCGCGGTCATCACCGTGGGATGCCCGTCCCGGATGAGCAGCAGGTTGCAGGAGACGGACTGCTCGCACTCGGTGAAGGCGTAGAGGGCGTCTATGGTTTCCTTCGCGTACTCTCCCCGCGCGAGCTTTATCTCGATCTCCACCTTCTCCGTGGTGAAGTCGCTGATGGAGGCTATCTTGAGCCGTCCGCTCTTGGCGGCGGCCTCCACGCTGGCTATGAGGCTCTCGGTGGTGGATCCGAAAGGAAGCTCCCGGATGACGATGCGCTTGGGGTCCGAGGTGTCGATCCGGGCCCGCACGTTCACGCGTCCGTTTCCGTCCTCGTAGGCCGAGGCGTCCATGATGCCCCCGGTGGGAAAGTCCGGGAAGAGCCGGAAGCCTTCGCCCCGGAGGCAGGCTATCTCTGCCTTGAGGACCTCCACGGGGTTGTGGGGGAGGATCTTGGTGCTCATCCCCACCGCAATCCCCTCCGCCCCCATCACCAGGGCCACGGGGATCTTGGCCGGGAAGGCAACGGGCTCCCGGTTGCGGCCGTCGTAGGAATCCGCGTATTCCGTGATCTTGGGGTTGTAGAAAACCTCCTTGGCCAGGGGCGTGGCGCGGCACTCTATGTAGCGCGCGGCGGAGGCCTCGTCCCCGGTGAAGATGTTGCCGAAGTTCCCCTGTCGGTCTATGAAGAGCTCCTTGTTGGCCAGAACCACCAGGGCGGAATAGATGGAGGCGTCGCCGTGGGGGTGGTACTTCATGCAGGAGCCCACGATATTGGCCACCTTGTGGAATTTCCCGTCGTCGGCCTCGAAGAGGGTGTGCAGGATGCGGCGCTGGACAGGCTTGAGCCCGTCGTCCAGGTCGGGGATAGCCCGGTCCTTGATCACGTAGGACGCGTAGAAGAGGAAATTATCCTCGAAGAGCTTCTTGACGTAGGCCATTTGTGTTCCTTGATCGTTACAGGTCGTTTACGAGGTTCTTCATTATGTACTCGCGCCGCTCGGGGGTGTTCTTTCCCATGTAGAAGCCCAGGATGCCGGGCACGGCCTTCAGGGTCTGGACGTCCACGGGCACCAGGCGGATGTCCTCCCCGATGAACTGCCCGAACTCGCCGGGGCTGATCTCCCCCAGGCCCTTGAACCGCGTGACCTCCGCGGAAGCCCCCATCGCCTTCACCGCCTCGTCCCGCTCCCTGGAGGAATAGCAGTACAGGGTTTCCTTCTTGGTGCGGACCCGGAACAGGGGCGTCTCGAAGATATACACGCGGCCCTGCATGATCAGCTCCTCGAAATAGGTGAGGAAGAATGTGAGCAGGAGGTTTCGGATGTGGAATCCGTCGTAGTCCGCGTCCGTGGCGATGACGATCCTGCCGTAGCGAAGATTCTCGATGTCGTTCTCTATCCCCAAGGCCATCATCACGTTGTAGAGCTCCTCGTTCCTGTAGATGGCCGTGCGCTTCTTGGCGTACATGTTCTCGCACTTGCCGCGCAGGGAGAAGATGGCCTGGGTGTAGACGTCCCGGGCGCTCACCAGGGACCCCGCGGCG
>CAYTYG010000044.1:874-2154 GCA_964441515.1 uncultured Treponema sp. | reverse complement strand
AATATCATGCTCCGCTCGCCCCGATCCCCGTCCCCCAGGTGGCACTTGCAGTCCTTGAGGTTGGGGATCTTGAGCTCGATCTTCTTGGCGGCTTCCTTGGCTTCCTTCTTGACGATGTTGAGTTCGGTGCGGAGCTTCTCGTTGGACTGGATCTTCTCCTGGATGCGCTTGGCCGCTGCGGGATTGCGCCGGAGGAACTCGTCCACCCCGCGCTTCACCTCGTGCAGTATCCAGGGGCGTATCTCCGCGTTCCCCAGCTTGTTCTTGGTCTGGGACTCGAACAGGGGATTCTGGATCTTGATGGCTATCGCCGCCGCTATACCCTCCCGGACGTCCTCGCCCCGGAAGGACGCCTGGAAATACTCGTTGACGGCCTTGAGGAATCCCTCCCGGAAGTAGGAAAGATGGGTGCCGCCGTCGGAGGTGAACTGCCCGTTCACGAAGGAGAAGTTCTCCTCCCCGTAGTTGGCCGTGTGGGTGAAGGCGAACTCGATCTTGTCGCCCCGCCACCACCCGACGTCGTAGAGCGCCTCGTCCCCCACCTCGTCGTTGAGCAGGTCCAGCAGGCCGTTCTGGGAGGAGTACTCCTGTCCGTTCAGGGTAAGCATAAGCCCGGTGTTGAGGTAGGCGTAGCCCTTGAACCGCTTCTCCACGAACTCCGGGTTGAATTCGTACTCGCCGAATATATCCGTGTCCGGCTCGAACTCCACCAGGGTGCCGTCCGGCTCCCGGGTGCCCCCTTCCTCCCGGGAGACTATCTTCCCGCGCTGGAAAACCGCCTCCATTTTCCGGCGGGCCCGGTGGGAGACCACCCGGAAACGGGAGGAAAGGGCGTTGACCGCCTTGGTCCCCACGCCGTTCAGGCCCACGGAGAACTGGAAAACCTCGTCGTTGTACTTGGCCCCCGTGTTGATGACGGAGACGCACTCCACCACCTTGCCCAGGGGGATGCCCCGCCCGTAGTCCCGGACGGCCACCCTCCCGCCCTGGATGGAGACGTCGATCCGCTTCCCGAAGCCCATGATGAACTCGTCCACGGCGTTGTCCACAACTTCCTTCAGGAGGATGTAGATGCCGTCGTCGGGATTCGTGCCGGTTCCGAGCCGCCCTATGTACATCCCCGTGCGGAGCCGGATGTGCTCCAGGGAGGAGAGAGTCTTGACCTTGGATTCGTCGTAGTCGTGCCTGGGTGCCATGGAGGCGAGTGTATCAAGATGCGGTCTCCGCCGCAACATCGGGCCCCGGGCGGCCCCCGGACCTCAGCCGGCTGCGCCCAGGGC
>CAYTYG010000044.1:0-864 GCA_964441515.1 uncultured Treponema sp. | reverse complement strand
GTTCATCACCAGGGCTATGTTGGACTCCAGGCTCTCCCCGCCGGTCAGCTCCTGGATGCGCGCCAGGAGGAAGGGGGTGGCCTCCTTGCCCTTGACGCCCTTTTCCACGGACTCCGCGACCGCCTCGTCTATGGCCTTTCCGATCTTCCGGGGATCCATGGAGTATTCCGGCGGTATGGGATTGGCGATCACCGCCCCCCCGTCCATTCCCAGGCCCCATTTGGCGGCTAGAATACGGGCCGCCTCGCCGGGGCTGTCCGCTCGGGCTTCCAGCCGAAGGCCGGAACGGCTCGTGTAGAAGGCCGGGAACTCGTCCGTTCCGTAGCCGATGACGGGAACCCCCTTGGTCTCCAGGTATTCGAGAGTCTTGGGAAGGTCCAGAAGGCTCTTGGCCCCGGCGCAGACCACCGCCACCCGGGTTCTCGCCAGCTCCTCCAGGTCCGCGGAGACGTCCCAGGTGCTCTCGGCCCCCCGGTGCACCCCGCCGATGCCCCCGGTGGCGAAGATCCGTATTCCGGCCATCTCCGCCAGGATCATGGTGCCGGCGACCGTGGTGGCCCCGTCGCCCTTCCGGGCCAGGATCACCGGGATGTCCCTCCGGCTCACCTTCTCCACGGAGCGCCCCTTGCTTCCCAGCTCTTCGATCTCGTCCCGGGAAAGCCCCGCCTTCAGGCGGCCGCCCAGGATGGCAAGGGTGGCCGGGACGGCGCCCGACTCCCGTACCGTCTCCTCCACCCGCAGGGCCGTCTGGACGTTCCGGGGATAGGGCATGCCGTGGGATATGATGGTGGATTCCAGCGCGACGACGGGCCGGCCTTCCCGGAGGGCCGAGCGGACCTCCGGGCTCATGTCCAACAGCGAGGA
>CAYTYG010000043.1:9038-14167 GCA_964441515.1 uncultured Treponema sp. | reverse complement strand
CCGCTTCACCACGCCCAGGACCATGGCCCGGGGTATGAAGGAGGATTTCACGGCTGTGTCGATCTCCTCGGGGCCGCAGTACCCGTTATCCAGGAGGAAGAAGATTTCCTGGTTCAGGCACATCTGGAGCCGGTTGACGATGTATCCCTGGATGAACTTTTTCATGGCCACCGGATTCTTGCCGCCCTTGCGCAGGATGCCCATCACGGCTTCCAGGACCTCCGGGCGGGTCCTGTCGTTGCCCACCACCTCGACAAGGGGCACCAGCTGGGCCGGCGCGTACCAGTGGGCGATCACCGTGTAGGGCAGCCGGGCCTCGGGCATGATCTCGAAGATGTTGAGGAACGAGGTGTTGGACGCGATGACGGTCTGGGCGGGGAGTATCTCGTCGAGCTCCCGGTAGACCGAGGCTTTCACCTCCCGGTTCTCCACGATCGCCTCCAGAACCATGTCGGCGTCCTGCACGGCGGTCTCCAGGACGGAGGATAAGGACACCCGGGAGAAGACGGGCTCGACGGCCTCCCGCGGGATCAAGCCCTCCTCCGCGAAGGTCTCCAGGCTGGAGTGGAGCATGCCCTTCGCCTTTTCAAGAGCCTCGGGGACGATGTCGTAGAGGCAGACGTCGCAGCCGGCCATGGCCAGGATCTGCGCGATTCCCGGGCCCATGGTGCCCGCTCCCATCACGGTTACCTTGTTCAGTTTTCCGATTGCTTTCATGAGGACGGCTCCTTGACGGCAGGGTTTTCCTTCGCGATTGCCCACTTTTCCGCCTCCCGGCGGCCCGGGGGCTGTATAAGAATTCCGAGGATCGCGACGACGAGGCCGGCCGCGATGCCCAGGAAGAGGGGATCGAAGGGGGTATTCATCCATTTTCCGGCCAACATGGCCGCGAGGCCCAGGATGCTGGAGGCGACGGCATAACCGTTCCGCAGCCTTCCGGGCAGATAGAGCGCCGCAAGCATGGGGACGAGAAGCACGACGGCCCGAAGGCCCATGGAAAGGAAGCCGAAGGTCAGGATGACGGAGCCGAGGTTGCCCATGGTGAACGCGGCGGAAACCAGCAGGGAAGCCAGGATCACGATGCGGGACACCCGCAGCTGCTGCTTGCCGTCGGCCTTTGGACGGACGTAGCGTCTATAGATATCGTTGGTAACGATACGGCCGAAGCCCAGCGCCATCCCGGACCCGGTACCCACGATCGCGATAAGCAACGTGGCGAGGAAAACTCCGCCCAGGGCGGGAGGGAGGTATTCCAGGATGAACCGGGGGAGCGCCTGCCCGGCGGGCATCCCGGGAAAGCGGATGCGCATGTGGTAGCCGATGAAGATGCTTAAGATCCCTATGGGAAGCACCAGGATCGCGCTCAGGAGAGCGCCCCCCCGGGCGGCTCGGTTGTCCCGGGCCACCAGTATGGCCTGCACGTAGGTCTGGGTCGACAGAACCCCCAGGGCAACCGAAAGCCCCGCGCCGGCGTCTACCCCGAAACCCCGGGAGAACAGGTTGAAATATCGGTTTCCGGGCAGCTCCCGGACGAAGGTTCCCGGGCCTCCGGAGAGCCGGAGCGCGAGGACGCCGCAGATAACCACGGAGAGGTAGATCAGCGCAAGCTTCACGATCCCCAGGATTCCGGCTCCCCGGATGCCCCCGAAGAGCACGTAGCAGGCCATGATGACGACGCTGACCACCGCGCAGACCCCGGGGGGAAGCCCGAAGAGCGTGGCCAGGAGGGCGTTGGCGGCCAGGATCTGGGCAACGATATTGAAGACGATTCCCAGGGAGGCCAGAACCGAGGTGACGACCCCCGAGACGCCTCCGTACTGGCGGCCGATGATCTCCTGGATGGTCCCGGCGCCGGAAGCTCGGAGCGGCCCGGACAGACCGAGGCCGAGGAGGAGGCAGCCTAACGCCGAACCCAGGGCGAACCACGACGCGGACAGCCCGTTGAGGAAGGCGAGTTGGGCCGTACCGATGGTGGAGGAGCCCCCCACCAGGGTCCCCAGTAGAGTGCCGGCCACCATGACCGCACCTGCGCTGTTTCCGCCGGTGTCGAAGTCCGAGGAGTTCTTGACTTTTTTCCCGCTGAGGACTCCGAGCCCCAGGATCGCCGTAAGCGTGACTGCGGCGGTCGACAGCAGGATGGGGGATAGGCCTTCCATGCTTTAGACCATGCTGCCGATCTTCTCCGGGACGACAAGCTTGGCTTCCGTCTTCGAAAGGACCTCTTCCACGGTGACGCCCGGCGCCAGTTCCTCCAGCACGAGGCCTTCCGGGGTGTGGTGGAGCACGCAAAGCTCCGTGACTACGTAATCCACTTCCCCGGCCGCCGTCAGGGGCAGGCGGCATTTCTTGAGGATCTTCGGCGCGCCGTCCTTGGCGCAGTGTTCCATCGTGATGATCACCCTGCGGGCTCCCGCCACCAGATCCATGGCGCCCCCCATCCCGGGGATCTTCTTGCCGGGGATCATCCAGTTCGCGAGGTTGCCCTCCTGGTCCACCTCCAGGGCGCCCAGCACGGTGGCGTCCACATGCCCCCCCCGGATCAGCCCGAAGGAGGTGTTGCTGTCGAAGCATGCCCCGCCGGGAAGGATGGTTACGGGCTTCCCCCCCGCGTTGACCACATCCTTATCCTGTTTGTCCACCGGCGGAGTCGGGCCCAGCCCGATGAAGCCGTTCTCGGACTGCAGGAGTATGCTGACTCCCGGGGGAAGGTGGTTTCCCACCTCCGTGGGAAGCCCTATGCCCAGGTTGACAAGGTCGCCGTCCCGGAAAAAGCGGGCGGCACGGGTCGCTATAAGCTCTCTTCCGTCCATGATTCCGCCCTCCTCACATCTTCACGATCATGTCGACGCAGGGGCCCGGGGTCATGACCTCGTCGGGGTCCAGTTCTCCCACCTGAACGACCTGTTCCACCTGCGCGATCACGAAATCCGCGGCCATGGCCATCGAGGGATTGAAGTTCCGGGCGCAGCGGCGATAGACAAGGTTGCCCGAGGCGTCCGCCTTCCAGGCCTTGAGAACGGCGACGTCCGCGCGGAGCGGAAGCTCCAGGATGTATTTCCTTCCCCCGACTTCCATCGTCTGCTTTCCTTCCTCGATGATGGTACCGACGCCGGTGGGTGTGAGAACGCCGCCCAGGCCGTAGCCTCCGCATCGGATCCGCTCGGCAAGGGTGCCTTGGGGAATGAGGGTCACCTTCATTTCCCCGCAAGTCATCTGCCGGCCCGCCTCGGGATTGAGCCCTATGTGCGAGGCTATGAGGCTTCGTACCCTCCGTTGGCAGACCAGGGTGCCTATGCCGTCCGTATAGTCGTTTCCCGCGTCGTTGGTGATCAGGTCGAGATCCTTGAGGCCCGCCCTCACCATTTCCAGGATAAACTCGTTGGGAGCGCCCACGTTGGTGAACCCGGGCAGCATGACGGTCATCCCGTTCCTCATTTTCGAAAGCGCTTCTTCCACGCTAACCACTTTTGACCGGCTGATAGGAATCACCTCCTTGCCTGATTTTCGGGCCGCGCCCGGCGGCCCCTTCCCGCGGGTCCGGGCAGACTCCGCCCCAGCCATGCTGTGCGTGCGGAGTCTGTTGTCTCTTAAATATTAGGGCTATCTTTAGCTAATTACTTCTTAAACAGGGTCTTGTACTCGACGTACTTGTCCTTGACCATCTTCTCGTAGTCCTCGCCGCTCTTATAGGCCCAGGTGAGGTTGCTGTTGAGCAGGATCTTCTTGTACGCCTCGTTCTCGGACGCCTGCTTGAAGGCGTCGCGCAGGATCTTGAGGATGGCGGGATCCACGCCGGCGGGAGCGCAAAGGCCCATGTAGGAATCGCAGACGGTGTCGTACCCCATCTCCACGAGGGTGGGGACGTCGGGGGCCGTAGGCCAGCGCTTGTCGGTGGCCGAGGCCAGGAGGCGCATCTGTCCGCTCTTCACGTAGGAGGTGAAGGAAGCCTGGTCGCACATGGCCATGGGGATGAATCCGCCCAGGACGTCCGTGATGAGGTCCGTGGTGCTGGCGTAGGAGACCATCTCGAATTTGGCGCCGGAAAGCTCGGCCAGCTTGTCCATGGTGAAGGGCTGGGGATAGCCGGTGCAGCCGTACTTCACGGGCGCCTTCTTGCCCATGGCGATGAGATCGTCGATGGACTTGATGTTGGACCGCGTGTTGACGACGATGCCGTAGCCGTACTGCCCGAACGCGCAGATGTACTCGAATTTCTCGGGGGTATACGTGACCGGGAGCTGCCAGGGCACCAGGGCCAGGGGGGACAGGGTGGCGACGCCGATGATGTAGCCGTCGTTCTTGCTGTTGGCCAGCTCCGTGACGCCGACCGTTCCGGAGCCGCCGGTAACGTTCGTCACGGTGATGGGCTTGCCGAGGATAGCCGCGGCCGCGTCCGCCAGGGCGCGCGCGGCCAGGTCGGTGCCTCCGCCTGCGGAATAGTTCACGATCATGGTGATGGGCTCCGTCGGGTACTTGGGCGCCGCCGGGGCCGCCGCCTTGGAGCCGCCGCCTCCGCATCCAGCCAGGGCCAAGCTGAGCGCGACGGCCAGGGCAAGGGAGACGAACGCTTTCGTTCTTTTCCTCATTCTAAGTCCTCCTACGATCTTTTCCTTCCCCCGCAAACGGGGGGAACTGTCATCCTCATTATAATCCATCCGCCAGGTTTTTATCCTTACGTTTTCCCCGCAGGATGAGGAAGACGGAAAGGAAGGTTACCGCCCAGAACGCCCAGCAGAGCGGGGAGCCGAAGAACGTCCCGTAGTTGCCGTCCGAAAGGATCAGGGCGCGGCGGAAGTTCTTCTCGAACAGGGGGGAGAGTATGAAGCCAATGAGCATCGTCGCCATCGGGAACTGGAACTTGGACAGGATATAGCCGATCACGGCGAAGAAGAGCATGACCCATACGTCCGTAAGGCTCCGGTTTAGGGCGTAGACGCCGATAACGCAGAAGATCGCCACCGCCGGGAAGATGATGGTGGTCTGCAGGCTGGAGACCTTGGCGAAGAGCCTCCAGGTGGCCAGGACCAGGCCTACCAGGACCAGGTTGCAGAGTATGAGCCCCGCGTAGACGTTGTAGACGGTCTGGGGCGACTCCATGAATATAAGGGGCCCGGGGGTCAACCCCTGCA
>CAYTYG010000043.1:0-9028 GCA_964441515.1 uncultured Treponema sp. | reverse complement strand
GATCCCGGCAGAGGTCCGACTCGCAGACGCTTGCGCAGGCCGGTTGCGGCGAGGTATACCGCCGGCAGTACCAGCAGCGTGAAGAGCGTTGAGGTTGTCAGGCCTCCCACCAGTACCGTGGCGAGCGGCTTCTCGATGAGCAGGGCCGCGCCGGTGTCCCCGGGTACTCCCAGGGAGAGCAGGGGAATCATGTTCGCCCCGCAGACCGCGTTGTTCGCGGTTTCCGCGCAGGCCACGCCCTCGATGGAACCCGTCCCGAATTCCTCCGGGTGCTTGGATGCCTTTTTCCCCACGTCGTAGCCTATATAGCAGGCCAGCGCGGGCCCGAGGCCGGGCAGGGCCCCGATCCCGCAGCCTATCAAGGCGGAGCGCAGCCAGTGGGGCAGGATGCGGCGGAAATCCAGCTTGTTCACCCGGATATCGTCCCGCGTTTTCGGGGGGGGAAGGTGCGCGCTGGTGTTGCCCCGGGCCACGCTCTCCACCTGCTTGAGGAGCTCCGCGACCGCCAGGGCCCCTATGAGCATGACCACGAGGTCGATCCCGCTGGTGAGCTTCAGGATGCCGAAGGTGAGGCGCGGGATGGTGTATCCCGAATCCATGCCCACGCACCCGAACAGGAGCCCCAGGGCTCCCCCGATGAGTCCCTTCACCATGGACCGGCCGGCAGCGGAGGCTATGATCGTAAGGGAGAAGACCATGAGGACCGTATATTCCGCGGGACCGAACATCAGGGCGTACTTGGCTATGGGCTGTGCGATTAGGATGAGGACGACGCTGCTGAAGAGGCACCCGAAGGCCGAGCTGTACAGGGCGGTCTTGATGGCCTTTCCGGCTTGGCCTCTCAGGGCCATCTTGTACCCGTCCGCCACGGTGGCCGCCGCAGCGGGCGTGCCGGGCGTCCCGATCAGGATGGCCGAGAGGGAGCCCCCGAAGGTTCCCGCGTTGTAGGCCGCCAGGAGCATGATGAGGGACTGGGTCGGGGTCATGTAGTAGGTTATCGGGATGACCAGGGCTATGGCCATGGTGGCCGTCAGCCCGGGGATGGCGCCCAGGATGACGCCGGAAACCACGCCGCCTACCAGGAACAGCAGGTTCTCCGGCTGCAATACCGCCAGGAATCCTTGCGCTAGCATGGAAAGCATTCTTCTCTCCTTAACGATGTCAGGGCAGTTTCAGCATCAACAGGTAGGTGAAGCTGAAATAGATGATTACCGGTAGCAAAATAGAGGTCAGGACGATCTTCCTCACGCTTTTCTGCCCGTAGGAGGTGATGAGAACGCCTAGGGCTAGGACGGTGGCGGGAATATATGGAAGGAAGTAAAGCAGGACCGTGTAGAGCATAAGAACCCCGATGGTCAGGGCCACGAGCTTCGCTTCCTTCGCGTCCAGGGATACCACGACGGCCTGGTCGGGTTTGTCCTTGTCCTTGATTCCGGTCACAAGCAGGGAAGTCCCCAGCGCCCCAAGTAGTACCGCGAGTATCCGGGGGAAGAACCTGGGCGAGGGACTCGCGCCGGGTACGTGCTGGATCTGCGTGGGAATGATGAGGATCAGGAGGACGACCGCGAAGGCGATGAAAAAGATTCCGAGGATTCTGGAGGCTTTGCTTTCGGTCAGGGATATCATGTCGTTTCTCTCCTCCATGGGTTTGGAGCCGGAACCGCACGCTCGACGGAAGGATTATCGGATCGGCGTTTGCGGCTTTATTCTCCCAATATAAGACAGTATTCCTTTAGCAATCATCATGCCAAGGTTACCCTCTTGTTTTCTTTCGTTCAATTATTGTTCAACGGCTATTTTTCGGAAGCGTCATGAGTTAGGCCGACTCACCCCCCGAACGGCCAGAACGCGTTTTCTACGTAATGCAAATCGGCATTTTTTCCGGCAAGAAGGCTTCCTTTTTACGGCCGGTTAATGTACAATTGCATCAAGATCCCATGGTTCGATCCCGGAGGACTCTTACGTGCCCGATGAAAAGAGCAGCGAATCATCCCGCCTCGATGCGCCTCCCGTACGCCCCGAACAGATCCTGTCCATGCTGGACAGCATGCCCCAATGCATCTACATCCTGGATGCGGAGGGGAATTTCGTCTACGTGAACAGCGCCTTCGTGAAATACACGGAGACTTCCAAGGATATTCTGCTGGGCAGGAATGTCAAGAGTATCCGGCATACCTTCAACCCCTGCATTTCGGAGAAAGTCCACGAAAGAAAAGCGCCCGTGACGATGTTCCAGGATATCATCACCCGAAGCAAGAAGACCTACCGCCAGCTGGCCACGGCCACGCCGATCTTCGACGCGGAGGGAAAGATCCAGTTCATCGTCATTTCCGTCAATTCCCTCCTGGATTTCAACGAACGGTTCCAGGCGGCAACGGCCAACGAGGTTTCCAGGTTCGTGGAATCCCTGGACACATTCCCGGCGGAGGGCGGGAAGCGCGTCCTTGTAAGCGCGAGTAGGCAAATGAAGAACCTTCTGATCCTGGCCAAGCGCCTGGCGGACACGGACTCCACCTGCTTGATCACCGGGGAATCCGGTACGGGCAAGGAGGTGGTGGCGCAGTACATACACAGCTCCAGCCGTCGGAGGGACCGGCCCTTCGTGACGATCAACTGCGCGGCCCTTCCGGAAAACCTCATGGAAGCCGAACTCTTCGGATACGCGCCGGGAGCGTTCACGGGGGCGCAGAAGGGGGGCAAGCAGGGGAGCATGGAGGCGGCAGACGGCGGAACGCTCTTCCTGGACGAGATAAACTCCCTACCGCTCAGCCTCCAGGGCAAGCTTCTCCGGGCTCTGGAGACGAAGATGGTGAAGAAGGTCGGCTCCGTGAAGGAGCAGTATGTCGATTTCCGCCTGATCGTCGCGTCCAACCAGGACCTCTTCGAGCTCTCCCGGAAAGGGTCCTTCCGGGAGGACCTGTACTACCGCCTCGCCCTGGCTCCCCTCGAAATTCCCCCCCTGAGGGAGAGGATCGACGACATAATTCCGCTGGCGGACCTCTTTCTACAGGAGTTCTGCATCAAGCACGGGAAACGGAAGGCCTTCACGAGCCAATGCTACGAAAGCCTTCTCGGCCATTCCTGGCCCGGGAACGTCCGGGAGCTTCGGAATTGCGTGGAGAGCATCCTGATAACGAGCAGCGACGACACCGTCTCCATCAATTCCCTCCCGGAGAACCTGCTGCGGGGCGGCCGGGGGCCGGGGGAGAATCCGGACGATCTGAGGTACATCTTCATAGACGCCGGGGGCGACGTGGTGAACTACGAAGAGAGGACATTCTGTCTCAAGGACTACATGGACGGCGTTGAGCGGAAAATCATGGAGAACGTCGCGCGTACCTACGGGAACACCTACAGGATCGCCGAGGTGCTCAAGCTCAACCAGTCCACGGTCGTGCGGAAACTCCAGAAGTACGGTATATCCGCCGGCCAGGCGCAGGAGGCGCATGCCGTGCCGGCGGCGCAATCGGCGGCGCGGAAGACGGACAACCCGGAAAAGGCCGAAGGAGCCGGCTCCCTCGCCGGCGGACGGTCGGGGATCGAAAAAGATTAACGCTTTCTTAATGGTCCGATTATAAATCTTAACGCTTCCCTAATAGGCCGCCGCAGCCCCTCGGTGGTACTCTGGACGCATGCCAGGGGATTCCCCGGACCGCGGCGGATTCGGCAGGGGCGGGCACTTCATAGCCGCCGTGACCGGAAGCGGCAATTCCGAATACCTCATCCGATGGACCGAAGCCACGTCTCGCCGCCTGGGGGCGGCGTGGACGGCCCTCCACGTACGGGTTCCGGGGCAGGACGAGGACGCTTCGAGCCTGGAGAGGAACCTCTCGTTGGCGCGGAATCTGGGAGCGGAGGTGTCCACCGTAGCGGACGGCGACGTGCCGGGCTGCCTGGTACGATACGCCCGCAGGAAGGGCGCCACGGCCCTGATCATCGGGAAGGCCGGGGACGAGAAAGACCCTTTCCGCGGCCCTCGCAGCTTGATGGAAGAGATCCTTCGGGAATCCGGCGACCTGGACGTCATCATCCTTCGCGGGAAGACCCCCGTTCCTCCGGGAAAGCGTCCGTCTCCGCCCGGACCCGGCAGGGTTTCCGTGCGGGAGCTGTTCTACGCCGCGGGCGCCCTGGCGGCGGTTACGTCGCTCGGGCTCCTGGGACAGCCCGTCCTCGGATATCGGTCCGTCTCGATCCTCTACCTCCTGGCTATAATCATATTGCCGTTCTTCTGCGGCCGCCTCGCGGTATTCGCGGGCGCCGCCGCAAGCGCCCTTCTGTGGAACTTCCTCTTTATACCTCCTCGGATGACCTTTTCCATCGGGAGCCTCGAGGACGTTCTTATGTTCACCGCGTTTTTCCTGGCCGCCTTCGTCGGGGGCTTCCTGACGACCCGGCTCAAGGAAAAGGAGTCGACCCTCTCCCTGCAGGAGCGCCGAATGGCCTTTCTGTACGGATTTACCCGGGCCGTCTCCGGCGTACGTGGCGCGGAGGATGTCGCCCGGTTCGCGGAGGACTACCTTGAACGGCATCTCCGTCTGCGGGCGTCGATACGCCTGGGGATAGACGGCAGGGACCTGCGGGCCGCCGTAGAGCACGAAGGCGCGGAGGCGGCTCCCGGATTCCGGGCGGATCTTGCGGAGCGGTCTTTCCGGACCGGGGAGTGCGTCGCGGACGGGGAGGACCGGCTCTACCTTCCGCTTGGGTCCCAGGGCTCCATGCTGGGTGTCCTGTTCGTGACCGGAAACGGAGAACGGGAGATCCACGGCGAGCTGCGGGAGCTCCTGGCCGCGCTGGCGGGCAACCTGGTCCTTGCCCTGGAGCGGGAGGCCTTGTCCGCGGAAAACGAACGCAACAAGATGGCGAGCGAGACCGCCCGGCTCTCGCGTATTCTTCTCCACCACGTCTCCCACGAATTGCGTACTCCCCTCACGACGATCAAGGGCTCCGTCAGCGGGCTCCTGGAGGGCGATACGGCGGAGGATCCCCGCCTCCGTAGAGAGCTTCTGTCCGAGACCATGATAGCCGCGAACCGGTTGAATATGGTGGTGGAGGACCTTCTGGTCATGAGCCGCCTGGAGTCCGGCAGGCTGAGCCCCCACCCGGAGCTCGTGTATGTGGGGGAGCTGCTTGGCGCAGCCCGGCAGACCCTGGGAGTGGAGCTGGGGGAACGGACGATCGTCCTGGAGGAAGCCTCCCGGGATTCGGAGATCGAGGCGGACCCCGTGCTCATGGTCCAGGTATTCCGGAACATCCTCCGGAATTTCGCGGCGTATACAAAACCGGGCGCCCGGTTGACCGTGGAAACCGAGTCCGATACGGACTCTGCCGCGGTCCGTTTTTCCGACAACGGTCCGGGCGTCCCGGATCGGGAAATGGGGCATCTTTTCGACACTTTTTTCCGCGGTTCCCGGAGCTCCGCCCGTCCGGGCACCGGTCTGGGGCTGTCCATCTGCCGGGGCATCGTGGAAGTCCAGGGCGGAACCGTTCAGGCCGCCCGGAGCGTGGAGGGCGGACTTTCCATCACGATGCGTCTTCCGATGAGGGGAAAGCCATGACTCCCGTGTTGGTGATCGACGACGATCCGCAGATTCGAAGGCTGCTCAGCCTCTATCTCGAAAAAAACGGCTTCCTGGTCGTCGAAGCCGATTCCTGCGCGGAGGGCCTCCGCCAGTTCGCCGGAACCAAGCCGGGTATAGTCCTGTTGGATCTGGGTCTTCCCGACGGGGACGGGCGGGAAACCCTTAGATCGATACGGGAACGAGGGGACACCCCGGTGATCGTCCTTTCCGTCCGGGACACGGAGGAGGAGATCATGGAGCTCCTGGACGCCGGGGCGGACGACTACCTAATCAAGCCTTTCGGCGTGGGGGAGCTATTGGCGCGCGTGCGGGTGGCCCAGCGGCACCGTACGCCCAAGGCCGCGCGGGAAAGGCCCGTGCTCGTGGGCCTCCTGGAAGTCCGCTTGGAGACCCGCGAGGCCTTCCGGGATGGAAGCGCGGAGCACCTCACGCCCACGGAGTGGTCCATCCTGGAGACCCTGATGCGGAACGCCGGCAAGATCGTTACGAGGAAGCAGCTTCTTCGGGAGGTCTGGGGGCCGGTTATCAAGGAGGAGTACAACAATCTCCGGGTCTATATAAACCAGATGCGCAAAAAGATCGAGGCCGAGCCTTCCGTACCCAAGATCCTCCTGACGGAACCCGGCGTGGGATACCGGCTTAGGCTGGAGAACTGGACATGAGGCGATTCTACCGGTCCGACGCGTTTTTCCTCCTTTCTTTCTTCGCGGCCGTCATCCTTATCGGAACGGCCGTCCTCTGCACTCCGTCGGCCTGGCGCGGGACGCCCGGGAATCCGGGTCGTCTTCCGCTTATCGACGCCCTCTTCACGGCAACCTCCGCGGTCTGCGTCACGGGGCTCGTGACGGTGGACACCTCAACCTTCACCCGTTTCGGTCAGACCGTCATCCTCCTGCTTATACAGCTCGGGGGGCTCGGAATCTTCTCCGTCGCTTCCCTCCTCCTGGTGTTTTCCAAGGAGCGCCTCCCGTTCCGGAGGCTTCAGACCATCCGGAGCTTTTCCCTGGACGGGGTGGAGTACGATCCCAAACGGATCGTACGGAACATCGTGCTGACGACCGCTGCGATTGAATCCCTGGGAGCCCTGTCCCTCTTTTCCCAGTTCGCCCGGGCCGGGGTGCCGGATTCCGGGTTCGCGGCCCTCTTCCACTCGGTCTCCGCTTTCTGCAACGCGGGATTTTCGACCTTCCCGGACAGCCTGGAAGGCTTCCGGGGGAAACCCCCGGTGCTGGGCGTAGTCTCCTTTCTCATCGTGTCCGGCGGAATCGGGTTCATAGTCCTGCAGGACCTGGGGAGGTACATCCGGGGCCGGCGGAAGGCCGTCAGCTACCACACGAGGCTCATGCTCCTTCTGACCCTGGGCCTGATTCTCTCCGGGGCGGCCGCGTTCTGGCTCCTGGAGGGGGATAACGCGTTCCGGGGCATGTCCCCCCTGGACCGCGCGGCGAACGCCCTTTTCCAGTCCGTCACCCCTCGGACCGCGGGATTCAATACGGTATCCCAGGCGGGCCTCCGACAGCCCTCGAAATTCGTCACCCTGCTCCTCATGTTCGTCGGCGGCGCGCCGGGGTCCATCGCCGGGGGGATCAAGATAGCCACCGCCTATATCGTACTTCTGGCCATGCTCAAGAAGGCCAACGAGCGGGGGGAGGTTAACTCCCTGAGCCGCCGTTTTTCCCCCGGGACCATCAACGAGGCGGTTGTGTATTTCCTGAAAGCCGTATTCCTGCTCGTCCTCGCTTCCTGCGTCCTGAGCCTGACGGAAGGATCCCGGGGAGCCGGTTTCAGCGAGATCATCTTCGAGGCGGCTTCCGCGTTCGGGACGGTCGGGCTTTCCCTGGGGCTGACCCCCCGGCTCAGCGCCGCGGGAAAACTCGTCATCATCGGGACGATGTTCACCGGAAGGGTCGGGCTTTTAGCCTTTGTGCATCTGGGCGGATCGACGAAGAGCTGCCATTACGTGTTTCCGGAAGCGGACATCCTGATAGGGTAGGCGTATGAAACAATTCGCGATACTGGGCTTGAGCTATTTCGGAAAGGACGTGCTGGAGGAGCTTCTGGCCCTGGACGCGGACGTGCTCATCCTGGACAAGGACCGGGAGGTCATCGACGCGTATCGGGACCACCCCGTGAACGCCGTGGTCATGGACATCCTGAACGAGGAGAACCTCCGGCGCGTCCTGCCCCGCAGCCTGGACGGAGTGGTCATAGACATGGGCGAGAACATCGAGGCGTCCATACTCGCCACAAGCTACTGCCGTAAGCTCGGCGTCCCGAGGATCTTCGTCAAGGCCGTCACGAAGGGGCACGCGGAGATCCTGGAGATGGTGGGCGCCACCAAGATCGTTTTTCCGAACCGGGAGGCGGCCAAGCGGGTGACGCCCCTCCTGGCCTCCTCGGGCCTTCTGAACTACCTTCCGGTATCCGGAAAGCTGGTGATCGCGGAACTCGAAGTACCCGGGAGGTTCTTCGGGATGTCCCTCCTGGAGGCCAACCTGCGAAAGAACTTCGGCGTCAACCTGATATCGGTCAAGAACGGCGAGAACGAGGAGTACGGGCTTTTCACCCCCGAATACCGTTTCCGGCCCGGGGACATAGCCCTCGTCTCGGGCCTGGACGAGTCCATCGAGTCCTTCACCCAGGGCAAGAACGGGAAGCGCCGTCGGGTTCCCGCCCTGCGTTCCCTCCAGCGGATATTCGGAGCCCGAAAGCGCTAGGACCCCGCCGGGAAACACCGCCTCTCCTTGACCCTCCCTCCCCGGGAGGGGCACAATGGCTTCGCCGCGCCCCTGAAGCGCGGTAAGGAGTTTCCATGAGCGATATCGAGAGCACCCCCGCGCCCTCCAACTTCATCCGGGACTTCGTGGCGGAGGACCTGAGGAACGGGCGCTACGACCGGGTGGTCACCCGGTTCCCTCCGGAGCCCAACGGCTGGCTCCACATCGGGCACGCCAAGGCCTTCTCCATCGACTTCGGCATAGCCGCGGAGTTCGGCGGCGAGTGCAACCTCCGTTTCGACGATACGAATCCGGAGAAGGAGGACATGTCCTACGTCGAGGCGATCAAGCGGGACGTGAAATGGCTGGGCTGCGATTGGGAGGACCGCGAGTTCTACGCCTCCGATTACTACGAACATCTCTACCGGCAGGCGGTCAAGATCATCCGGAAGGGACTGGCGTACGTGGACGACCTCTCGGAGGAGGAGATGAAGGAATACCGGGGCACGAACGTCCCGGACAAGAACAACATCACCTATACGCCCCCGGGTAGGAACTCCCCCTGGCGCGGCCGCTCCGTGGAGGAGAACCTGGATCTCTTCGCGCGCATGCGCGCCGGGGAGTTCCCGGACGGCGCCAAGACCCTCCGGGCCAAGATAGACATGGCGCACCCGAATCTCCTAATGCGGGACCCGACGATGTACCGCATCCGCCGGGAGCCCCACTATCGCA
>CAYTYG010000042.1:13915-14213 GCA_964441515.1 uncultured Treponema sp. | reverse complement strand
CTTGAAGCGCGGGATGTACTCCACCCTGGAGGAATGGCTCAACTGCGCGGAGTACATCCTGGCGGAGGGCAATCCCAACGTGATCCTCTGCGAGCGGGGCATCCGCTCCTTCGAGACCTTCACGCGCAACACCCTGGACCTGAGCGCGGTGCCCGCCGTCAAGTCCGTGAGCCACCTGCCCATCCTGGTGGACCCTTCCCACGGGACGGGGGTCCTGGGCTTGATCGAGCCCATGAGCCTGGCCGCCGTGGCCGCGGGGGCGGACGGGCTGGAGATAGAGGTCCATGTGGATCCCCCC
>CAYTYG010000042.1:5943-13905 GCA_964441515.1 uncultured Treponema sp. | reverse complement strand
CCTTTTCCCGGCTCATGGACAAGCTGCGGAGGCTGAAGGCCCTGATGGACGAGCTGGGCGCGCCCGCCGCGGCCGCGGTCCGGGAAGAGGCGTCGTGACGGGCGCCCGGGACGGAAACGGGGCCGTCACGGTCCGCACCCCGGAGGGCGATTCGACGATACTCTTCGATTCCCGGGAGCGCCTCGGGGACTTGGCGGACCCGGGGCGCGCGGTGGTCGTCACGGAGCCCGCGGTTCTCCGGTACGTCCCCTGGTCCTTCCCGCCGGAACGGATCGTCCTGGTTCCCTCCGGGGAAGCGGCCAAGAGCCTGGCCTGCGCGGAGTCCGTGTACGGCCGCCTTTTGGAGCTCAAGGCCGGCCGGGACTGGACGGTGCTCGGGGTCGGGGGCGGGAGCGTCTCCGACCTCGCCGGCTTCGTGGCCTCCACCTGGATGCGGGGGGTGGACTTCGGCTTCGTCCCCACGACGGTGCTTTCCATGGTGGACGCCTCGGTGGGGGGCAAGAACGGGGTCGATTTCCGGGGCTTCAAGAACCTCGTCGGGACGTTCCGCCAGCCCCGGTTCGTCCTCGTGGACCCCGCCTGCCTGGCCTCCCTATCGGCGGCCGATGTGGCGTCGGGCCTGGTGGAGGCCGTCAAGCACGGGGTCATCGAGGGGCCGGACCACTTCCGCCTCCTGGAGGAGGCGATACCGCCCCGCCGGGAGGGGGAGCCCTGGCGTCCGCCGGAGGATCCCCGGGCCTTTACGGAGGCGATTCGCAGGTCCGTGGAGCTGAAGGCCCGGATCGTCTCGGAGGATCCCCGGGAGAGCGGCCCGCGGAGGGTTTTAAACCTGGGGCACACGGTCGGCCACGCGGTGGAGGCCGCCACGGGCCTGCCCCACGGGGCGAGCGTGGCCGCCGGCCTGGCCTGCTCCCTCGGGATCGCGGGGCGCCGGGGAGGCTCCGGGGAGGACGCGGCCCGGGTGCTGGACCTCCTGGGCCGCCTGGGCATGCCCCGCTCCCTGGAGGAGGCCCGCGCAACCGCCGGCGCTCCCGAGGACGGTTTCCGCGAGGCCCTGGCGGGGGCACTGGCGGTGGACAAGAAACGGGCGGGGGAGCGGGTGCTGTTCGCCCTGCCCCGCGCCCTTGGGCGCGTGGAGATGGAAAGCCTGTCCCTGTCGGAAATAGAAGAATACGTACGGGAGGCGCCGTGAACATAGAGGGAAAAATCTTTCGCGTTAGCATCTTCGGGGAATCCCACGGCCCGGCCGTGGGCGCCGTCCTGGACGGTATCCCGCCGGGAATCGAACTTAAGGGGGAGGATTTCGAGAAAGACCTGGGAAGGCGCAGGTCCGGAGCCGAGGGGACCACCCCCCGGGCGGAGGCGGACGAGCCGGAGGTCCTCTCGGGCATCTACCGGGGCCGGACCACGGGAACCCCCCTGTGCGTGGTTTTCCGCAACCGGGACACCCGGCCGGCGGATTACGACCGCTTCGCCCGGATGCCCCGGCCCGGGCACGCGGACTTCACGGGCTTCGTGCGGTACCGGGGCTTTCAGGACCCCCGAGGGTCCGGCCACTTCTCCGGCCGCGTCACGGTGGGGCTCGTGGCCGCGGGAGTGGTGGCCAAGAAGATCCTGGAGGGCGCGGAGTTTCGGACCCGGCTTTTGGAGGCCGGGGGAAACCCCGACGCGGCCGCCGCGGTCCGGGAGGCCCGGGAGGCCGGGGATTCCGTGGGGGGCCTCGTGGAGATCCGGGTCCTGGGGCTTCCCCCGGGGCTCGGGGAGCCCTTCTTCGACACCGTGGAGGGGCGCCTGGCCCGGGTCCTCTTCGCGGTTCCCGGCGTCCGGGGGGTGGAGTTCGGGGACGGCTTCCGCTCCGCCCGGATGCGGGGCAGCGAACACAACGACCCCATAGTCTCCCCGGAGGGCCGGACCTCCCGGAACGGGGCCGGGGGGGTGAACGGGGGGATCACGAACGGCAACGAACTCGTGGTCCGGGTCGCCGTGAAGCCGACCTCCACGATACGGCATCCCCAGAAGACCCTGGACTTTTCCACGGGGAAGATGGCGGAGCTCTCCGCGGAGGGTCGGCACGACGCGTGCATCGCCCTGCGCTCCGCGGTGGTGCTGGAGGCGGCCTGCGCGGTCTGCCTGGCGGATTTTCTGCTCCTGGCCCGGTGCCGGGGCATGGCGTCGGAACGCGGACCGGCCCCGGATCGGACGGCCGGCTCGGGAAAGGATGAAAAATGAAGCTTGAAAACCTGCGCGCGGATATCGACCGCATCGATTCGCGCATCCTTGCCCTCCTGGACGAGCGCATGGAACGGGCGGTTCTGGCCCGGAGGCTCAAGACAAGGACTCTGGACGAGGCCCGGGAGGCCGAGGTCCTGGACGGGGTGGCCCAGAGGTCCCGGTGCCTGGCCCGGGCGGAGTTCACCACGGCCCTCTACCGGAGCATCATCGCGGAGAGCCGGTCTCTCCAGGAGAGGAACCTGCGGCTGGTGGGTTTCCAGGGCATGCACGGGGCCTACAGCGAGGCCGCCGTACGCGCCTGGGACCCCGAGGCCGCGGCGATCCCCTTCACGGAGTTTTCCCAGGTTTTCGACGAGGTCCAGGCGGGAAGTCTGGATTTCGGCGTGGTGCCCGTGGAAAACACCCTGGGCGGGATCGTGGGGCAGGTGAACTCCATCCTGGTCACCACCCAGCTCAAGATCGTGGCCGCCGTGGACCTCCCGGTGAACCACTGCCTCCTGGCGGTCCCGGGGCAGGATCCCCACGACATCCGGACGGCCTATTCCCACGTCCAGGCCCTGGCGCAGTGCCGGAGGTTCCTGGAGCGCAACAAGCTGGAGGCGAAGCTGTACTTCGACACCGCGGGGGCAGCCCGCATGATCGCCGAGGAGCAGCTTCGCGGGGCGGCCGCCATAGCGGGGCGCTTCGCCGCGGAGCTCTACGGCCTGGAGATCATCAAGGAGGGGATACAGGACGCGGCCAACAACCGCACCCGGTTCTTCGTGGTGGCCCGGACCGCCCCGGAAGGAGGGGAGGGCAACAAGTGCTCCGCCGTCTTTTTCACGAACGACAAGGCCGGGGCGCTCTTCCGGGTGCTGGAGGTCTTCGCCCGGTCGGGGATCAACCTGACCCGGATCGAGTCCGTCCCGAACGAGCCCGGGGACTACGCCATTTTTCTGGACTTCGAGGGCTCCGACCGCGGCCCCGCCGTGGCGGGCGCGATCGAGGCCGCCTCCAAACTCGCCCGCGACTTCCGCGTCCTGGGCTGCTATGTCGAAAAGAGGATGTGACCATGAGGATAGCGATACTCGGGGCGGGCCGAATGGGCGCCTGGCTGGCGGAAACCTTGGCGCGGGAGCACACGGTGGCGGTCCGGGACACGGACACCGAAAAGGCGGGCGGGGTGCCCGGGGCCCGCGTTCTGGCGGGGGACGGGGAGCTTCGGGACTTCTCCCCGGAACTCCTGGTGAACTGCGTCCCCCTGGGCTTCACGGAGGAGACCTTCCGGACTGTCCTGCCGTTCCTGCCGGGGGATTGCATGCTCTCGGACATAGCCTCGGTCAAGACGGGGCTGGAGGAATTCTACCGGCAGACGGGCCATCCCTTCGTCTCCTCGCACCCGATGTTCGGACCCACCCACGCGAACTTCAAATCCCTGAAGGGCGAGAACGCGGCGATCATCTCGGAGTCCTGCCAGGCGGGAAAGGACTTCTTCCGGGGCCTCTACCTGGGCCTGGACCTGCGGGTCTTCGACGACAGCTTCGAGGGCCACGACCGGACCATGGCGTATTCCCTGGCCACGCCCTTCGCCTCCACCCTTGTCTTTACGGCCTGCATGAAGAACCTGGACGCCCCGGGAACCAACTTCCGCAAGCACCTGGACATAGCGCGCGCCCTGCTGGGGGAGGACGACCGGCTCCTCGCGGAGATCCTGTTCAATCCTTACGCCATACGGCAGATCGAGCTGATCAATTCCCAGCTGGCCTACCTGAACCATATAATACGGGGCCGGGACTTCGAGGAGATGCAGAAGTATCTGGCGAAGCTGCGGAAGAACATAGGGATGCCCACGGGGACCTGATCGGGGATCGGCCGCGGAGCGCGCCGGCCTGTACTGGGGACGCGCCCCCGGGGCGCGCCGCGGCGCCGAAACCCGGGCCCGCCTCAACCGGTTCGGACGCGGGCGCCCAGGGCGGAAAGGTCCCGAAAGAAGTCCGGGTAGGACTTGGACACGCACTCCGCCCCCCGTATCTCCGCGGGCCCGGCCCCGGCCAGGGCGGCCACCGCGGCGGCCATGGCTATGCGGTGGTCCCCCCGGGGGTCCACGACCTCGGCGCGCCGGGGCGCGGAAGTTCCGTACGCCCCGGGAGCCCGGCCCAGTACGCGCATCTCGTCCCCCTCCACGGAGATCTCGACCCCGAGCTTGCCGAGCTCCTCCGAGAGCGCGGCTGCCCGGTCGCTCTCCTTGACGCGCAGCCGCCCGGCGCCCCGGAGGAGGGTGCGCCCCTCGCAGAAGGCCGCCAGCGCTGCCAGGGGCGGGAAGAGGTCGGGGCAGTCGGTCGCGTCGAACTCGAAGGCCCGGAGGGTAGCCGCCCGCACGAGGACGCGGTCCGCCCGGACTTCCATGTCCGCGCCCGCCGAGCGCAGGGCCTCCAGGGCGGCCCGGTCCGGCTGGGAGGAGGCAGCGTCCAGGCCGGTCACCTCCAGGGACCGTTCCCGGGCGGCCAAGGCCCCCGCGACGAGCAGGAAGGCGGCTCCGCTCCAGTCCCCCTCGGTCGTGTAGTCCGAGGGGCGGTAGGGATGCCCCGCGGAGACCCGGAACTCCGTGTAGTCCGGGTTCCGGGAGGCCCGGGCCCCGAAGGCCCGCATCACGTCCAGGGTCAGGTCCACGTAGCCCCGGCTTACGAGGTTGTCCACAAGGACGACCGAATCCCCGGAAACCATGGGCAGGGCGATGAGGAGGCCCGTCAGGAACTGGGAGCTGGAGCCCCCGTCCACCCGGACGCTTCCTCCCCGAAGTGGGCCCCGGACCCGCACAGGCGGGAAGCCCCCGTTCGTGGAGCACTCCGCGCCCAGGGCGCGCAGGGGTTCGACGACCATGCCCATGGGGCGGCCGGCCAAGGTGCCCTCCCCGGCCAGCTCGACGGGACGGGAGAAAAGGGCGGCCACCGCGGAAAACATGCGGAGGCAGGTCCCGGATTCCCCGCAGGAGACGGAAAGGGGGCTCGGGTCCTTCGCGAGGCCGGGGATGCCCCGGACGACCGCGCGATTCCCGCCCCTCTCGACCGACGCCCCAAGAGCCTCCGCGACCCCCGCCGCAGCCTTGCAGTCCTCGGACCAGGCGGGGTTGCGGATCTCCGAGACGCCGGGGGCGAGGGCCGCGCAGGCCAGGGCCCGCTGGAGGGAGCTCTTGGACGCGGGAGCCCGGACGGAGCCACCAAGGGCGGAGGGCTCAAGGGAGCATGTCATGGATGGCCTTCGCGACTTCCCGCGCGCCGAGGAGGTCGGTGTCCACCCGGAGGTCCGCGCACTCGGCGTACAGCGCCTCCCGTTCGGACTGGAGCCTCCGTATCTTCTCCTCCGCGTTTCCCCCGGCCAGGAGGGGGCGCCGGCCGCCTTCGGAGCGCGCCGCCGCGACTTCGGGGGACACCCGGAGCCAGACGGTGAGGAAGCGCTCCCGGAGGGTCCTGCGGTTGTCCGGGGAAATCACGATCCCGCCGCCGGTGGCCAGGACCTGGATACCCTCTCCCGCAGCGCGGCCCAGGGCGCGGCTCTCGCGGAGCCGGAATCCGGATTCCTTCTCGGCCGCGAAGATGGAGGGGATGTCCATGCCGGCCTCCTCCTCGATCAGGTCGTCCAGATCCCGGCCGGGCAGGCGCAGGAGTGCGGACAGGATCCTCGCAACGCTGGTTTTGCCGGAGGCGGGCAGGCCGATCAGGGCTATGGGCCGGTCTGGGGAAGGCGGTTCCATGGCGCATCCTAGCCTTTCCCGGAACGCATGGTCAAGGAACGGTCCGCCCGGGTAGCCGATTCCGCGGGTGTCCGAATAGAATGGGAAGGGGGGACGGGCATGAGGGAAGTCAGGACGTTTACCGTAGGCGGTAGGGAGTTCGGCGGGGACCGGCCGCTGGTGTGCGTTCCCATCGTCGCGCGGACGGGACGGGAGCTGGCCCGGGCCGCGGAGGAGATGCCGGCCCTGGACCCGGACATCGTCGAGTGGAGGGCGGACTACCTGGAGGAGATCCCGGACACCAAGGCCGTCCTGGGCCTCCTGGACTGCCTGAGGAAACGGCTCTCCCGGTATCCGATCCTCTTTACCTGCCGCTCGGAACGGGAGGGGGGCGTCCAGGCCATTCCGGAGGACCGGCGCGTCGGGCTGATCCGGGAGGTCATAAGGACCGGCCAGGCGGAGATGGTCGACTTCGAGCTTTCCGGCGGCGAGGACGCGGTGCGGGAGCTGGTCTCGGCCGCCCGGGCCGTCGGCGTCCGCGTGATCCTCTCGAGCCACGATTTCGAGGGGACCCCCCCGGAGCCGGAGCTCCTGGAGCGGATGCGGCGCATGCAGGACCTCGGCGCGGACGCCGTCAAGATCGCGGTCATGCCCCGGTCCATGGGGGACGTCCTGGTTCTCCTGTCCGCCACCCTGGCGATGCGGGAACGGTACGCCGAGGTTCCCCTCGTCACCATGTCCATGTCCGGCCTCGGTTTGGTGAGCCGGGTCTGCGGGTGCCTTTTCGGCTCGGCGATGACCTTCGCGGCCGGCCGGGACGCCTCCGCCCCCGGCCAGATACCGGCCGCGGAGCTGCGACGGGCCCTGGAGCTGTTCCGGGGCTGCGCCCGGAAGGACGCCGGACCGGAGGTGCGATCATGAAAATAGGCGGGAAAACCCGGCTCCTGGCCCTCCTGGGAAGCCCCGTGTCCCACAGCCTTTCCCCGGGGATGCACAACGCGGCCTTCTCGTTCCTGGGGCTGGATTACGTCTACCTGGCCTTCGAAACCTCGGAGGACGGCCTGGAGCGCGCCGTGGAGGGGCTCCGGGCCTTCGGCGCCCGGGGCTTCAACCTCACGATGCCCCACAAGGAAGCCGTTTTGCCTCTCTTGGACGAGATCTCGCCGGAAGCCCGGATGATCGGGTCCGTGAACACCGTCTCGAACGAGGACGGAAGGCTTGTGGGCTACAACACCGACGGAATCGGCTTCGTCCGCGACCTGCGGGAGCGCGGAGTGCCCGTGAAGGGGGCCCGGGTCGTGATGGCCGGGGCGGGGGGCGCCGCCCGGAGCGTGGCCGTCCAGTTGGCCCTGGACGGGGTCTCGGAGATCGTCCTCCTCAACCGCACCCTGGAGAAGGCCCGAAGCATCACGGAAGCTATCCGTAAGCATATACCCGGGTGCGAGGCCCGGGCGGAGGAGCTCGGCGGGGAGCGCCTGGGGCGCAGCCTGGCCCGGGCCGATATCTTCATCAACAGTACGACCCTGGGCATGCACCCCGACGAGGACCGGAGCGTCCTTTCGGACCCCGGGGCCCTGCGCCCGGGGCTGGCCGTCGCGGATTTCATCTACAATCCCCGGAAGACGAAGCTCCTCGCGATGGCGGAGCGCGCTGGGTGCCGAGCCTTCAACGGCCTGGGCATGCTGCTCTACCAGGGCGCCGAGGCGTTCCGGATATGGACCGGGCGGGAGATGCCCGTGGACAGGGTCCGCAGGGAGGTCTTTCCGGACCTCTGACAGGGTGTGGGAAATGCAGCAGCTGTCGTCCGAGCACCGAAGGCAACCGCGAAGGACGTCGGAAAAGCAAACGGTTTTTCTACACCGTTCTAGGCTTTCCCGGGCTCCGGGACGCGGTACTCCGCCCAACGCACCCGCCCGGCCCGCACCGCCTCCCGGAGACTGCGCTCCACGCGGTTCAGGGAGGATTCCCCGGTTTTTACCTCCACGAAGATAACTTCCCGCACCTCCCCCCGCGCGGCTCCC
>CAYTYG010000042.1:0-5910 GCA_964441515.1 uncultured Treponema sp. | reverse complement strand
TGTGAGCGTTACGAAGTCCACAGGCTTGCCCAGGAAGCGGGCGTCCGCCGGGTCCGCGGGGAAGCCCGGGAGGTAGGGGGCCGCCTGCTCCGCGGCCAGGCCGCCCAGGACGGCCCGGGACCGCTTTACGGCGTCCTCCCGCTCGGCCAGGATGCGCTCCGCCAGGAAGCGTTCGGCCTCCAGCCTCCCGGACCTGCGGCCCAGGAGCAGTCCCAGGGCCAGAAAGACGGCCAGCAGGGCCGCGAGGATCCCGGCGACCAGGACGGCAGCCAGGGGCGTGACGGCGAGCAGGTACGGTTCGGCGTTCATGCGGAAGAGTATAGCAGGAAGAGCGGGGGGGAGTCCTCCCGGGTGTTCTCGGGGATCCGGTTCCTAGAGATACCATCTCATCCCCGCGGCCGCCGAAAAACCGTTCATGTACAGGGGAGAGCCGGTCTCGCGATCGGCGGTTGCTCCTATGCCGTTCGCTCCCAGTTCGATGTACTACGCGATGCCCGTACTGGCGCGGTCCAGGAAGAACTCAAACCCGAAATGCCCGTATCCTCCCAGGACAAAGGATGCCGCATCCACCGAGGAGTTCGGGAATACGCACTGGACGCCGCCTTCCCCGTACAAACGGACATCCGAAGCCGCCGTGAAGGAGCCCCCCGCAAGGCCGCGCCGAAAACCATAATACGGGGCCCATGTTTTTTCGTGAAACAGCAGGAACGCCCCGACCCGGAGGGATGCTTTTTCCCCCAGAACCACGGGGTCAAGAAGGTTCCCTGGAAGCCGAATTCACCGGCGGCATCGACAAGTCCGAATCCCAGGGAAAAATCCTCCCCACGCCGCGCCGGGTTCCGCGCCGCCGGTTTCCCATCCGGGGGACCTTCCGCGGGGAAAACGCAGAGTGCCGCGGCGCATGCGAAAACAAGGCCGATTGCGGTCGACAAACCGCTTGTCCACGGTTATGTATCCCGCCTCCTCCAGCTTGCGGTAGTGGGTCGTCAAATTCCCGTCCGTCGTGCCGATCGCGTCGCGGATCCAGGTGAAATCGGCTTCCTCGCACCGGGCAAGAACGGACACGACGGCAACCCGGATTCCGCCTTTGCAGTCCGGGGCGCCCGCGTCGGCTGCCCCGTCTTTTCGGTGTCCCCGGACGTGTCACCGCCCGCGGCGGGCGGCCTTCGCGAACCCGAGGACCCCCGCGAGGGTTAGAAGGCCGGCCAGCAGGGCCAGGTCCAGCCAAGCGAACCAATCCCCCAGCGCGGCATAGAGGGTGCGCTCCGCCCTTACCGGGAGGTCCGCGAGGAAGAGGCGGTCCGGGCCCGCGAAGTAGTCCTGTACGCCCCGGACGATTCCGCGCCCGTCCACGGCCATGGAAGTGCCCAGGGCGACCTGCCGGAACATCGAGTATCCGTTCTCCACGGCCCGGAAGAGCCCGACCTCCGTGTGGAAGGGGCGGATCCGCTCGCTGTCCATGGCCGGCACCAGGACGATGTCGGCCCCCAGGCCACGCAGGCGCCGGGCGAAGCGGGGGGTGTCCATGTCGAAGCAGATCGCCGCGCCAATGCACCCGTAGGGCGTGTCGACCGCCTTTAGGACGCCGTCCGATCCCGTCGGGTACCAGGAGATCGTCTTGACGTAGGAAAAGGCCCGTCGGCCTTCGGGGGTGTAGAACAGGACCTTGTTGTCCGATATCCGGGAACCGAAACGGTAAGTCAGGACTCCCGCCGCCAGGTAGACGCCGGAGTCCCGGGCGAAGGCAGCCGCTCTTTCCTCGAAGGCCGGCTCGCGCTCCTCGTCCAGGACGCAGGCCCCCTCGGACCACACCACGATCCGGGCCCCCGCGGCCGCGGCCCTCGCGCTGTCGGCGAAGAGGCGGTCCTCCAGGACTCGCGCCTCGGGCCGGAGGGCGCGGACCTCCTCCTCCGGGGTTCCCCGGTCTATCAGATCCCAGTAGTCCCGGGGGTGCTCCGCGCTTACTCCCGCGACCCGGACCGTCGTCGCCCCCGCCGGGGCGGCGCCTATTCGGACGGCTCCGTAGACCAAAATCCCGCAGAAAACTCCCAGGGGGACGAGAGCGGCGGACCCCGCTTTCCTAAAGTCCCCCTCGTTCTCGGCGATGGCGTTCAGGGCCGGGGCAAGCCATGCGGCCAGGAAGCCGAGCCCCCAGATCCCCGCCAGGGACGCGGCCTGGGCCAGCTCGCGAAGTCCATAAAGGCTCGTTCCCAGGGAAAACACCGTGGCGAAGGGCGTGAAGGAAAGGCCGTACTCCAGGGCTATCAGGGCGGAGGGAAAGACAAGGGGGCCCGCGTATTTCCCCAGCCTCCGGGAGAGGAGGCGGTCCAGTCCGAGGGGCAGCAGGAGCAGGAGGGGCCGGACCGCGGACACCGCCGTCACCAGGGCCGGGTCCATGTCCCAGCCTCCCCGGATGGCCAGCCAGGCTCCCAGGGACAGGAGGGGCCAGGCCGCCGCAAGCCCGTACCACCGTTTTCGGCCCCGGGCGAAGCGCATCAGGAAGACCGGTGCCGCCAGGGCGGCCAGGGCCATGTTTCGTCCCCACCCGGTGAACGCGAAACCCAGGGCCCCGAGGGTGAGACAGATTGCCGTTTCCGCCTTCTTCCCGTCGATGTTCATTCCGCAGCCTCCCTCCGGGTCGGCCTGTCCGCGCGGCCCGGTATTCCACCAGCATAGCGCGGACGGGATAGAAAAACAAACATATGTTTCAATCGATTGTTTTACATGCATAGGAGGGTTCCGTCAACGGCCCAGGAGACTCCCCGGGGCCGATCCGGGTATACTTCCCCCATGCCCTTCCTTGCCGTTTCCCGGGCCGAGCTGGAATCCCGGGGCTTCCCGGAGCCCGACTTCGTCTTCGTGACCGGGGACGCCTACGTGGACCACCCCGCCTTCGCCGCCGCCCTGCTGGGGCGGTTCCTGGAGGCCGAGGGCTACAGCGTCGGCGTCCTGGCGCGCCCGGATCCGGACGACGTGGAGGCCTTCCGGCTTCTCGGGCGCCCCCGGCTGGCCTTCTTGGTGGGTTCGGGGGCCCTGGACTCCATGGTCTCGTCGTACACGGCGGCCCGGAAGCCCCGCTCCGGGGACGAGTACGCCCCCGGGGGGCGGCCGGAGCTCTGCCTCCGGGGGGACGGAACCCTGGGGGAAGGGGCGGAGCGCCGCAGGAACGCCCGGCCGGACAGGGCCTCTATCGTCTACGCCGCGAAATGCCGCGAGGCCTACAAGGGCGTGCCGGTGATCCTGGGCGGCATAGAGGCTTCCCTGCGCAGGTTCGCCCACTACGACTACTGGTCGGACTCGATGCGGAGGTCCGTCCTCCTGGACTCCAAGGCCGACCTCCTGGTCTACGGCATGGGCGAGACGGCCCTGGCGGAAGCCGCCCGGCGCCTGGCGGCCGGAGAGCCCGCCTCCGCCCTGCGGGGGATACGCGGGACGGTCTGGCGCACCTCCCGGCGGGAGGAGCTGCCCCCGGACGTTCTGGAGCTGCCGTCCTTCGCCGCGGTATCGGCGCCCGGGGAGGCGGGGAACCGGGCCTACGCCGAATCCTTCCGCATCCAGCACCTCAACGCGGACCCCTTTTCCGGCAGGCCCCTGGCCGAGGAGTCCGAGGGGCGCTTCGTCGTGCGGGAGCCCCCGGCCTTTCCCCTGGGGGCGGAAGCCCTGGACCGGCTCCACGAGGCTCCCTACGAGCGAGCCGCCCATCCTGCGTACGATTCCCTCGGGGGCGTTCCCGCCCTCGCGGAGGTTCGCTTCTCCCTGGCGTCCGCGCGGGGCTGCTTCGGAGCCTGCTCGTTCTGCTCCCTGGCCTACCACCAGGGCCGCATCGTCCAGGGGCGCTCGGCAGAATCCCTCGTGCGGGAGGCCCGCGCCCTGACGGGGCTTCCGGGCTTCAAGGGCTATATCCACGACGTCGGGGGGCCCACCGCCAACTTCCGGTTCCCGGCCTGCGCCCGGCAGGAAAAGTCCGGGGCCTGTCCCGACCGGCGGTGCCTGGCTCCCGAGCCCTGCCCCTCCCTCCGGGTGGACCATTCGGACTATCTGGCGGTTTTGCGGAAACTGCGCTCCCTCCCGGGAGTCAAGAAGGTCTTCGTCCGGTCCGGGATACGCTTCGACTACCTGATGCTGGACCCGGACGACGCCTTCTTCCGGGAGCTCGTGGAGCACCACGTCTCCGGCCAGCTCAAGGTGGCCCCGGAGCATGTATCCGACCGGGTTCTCCGGCTCATGGGGAAGCCTCCCCGTAGGGTCTACGAGGCCTTCGCCCGGAAGTTCGAGGCCCTGAACCAGGAGGCTGGGAAGCGGCAGTACCTGATTCCCTACTTCATCTCCGCCCATCCCGGGGCGACGTTGGCGGACGCCCTGGAGCTGGCCGAATTCCTCCGGGACTTCGGCTTCGCCCCGGACCAGGTCCAGGATTTCTACCCGACCCCGGGGACGAGGTCCACGGTCATGTACCGGACGGGGACGGACCCCCTCACGGGGCAAGCCGTATACGTAGCTCGGGGCGCCCGGGAGAGGTCCCTCCAGCGCGCCCTGCTCCAGTACCGCAAGCCGGAAAACCGCAAGCTCGTCCGGGAGGCCCTCGTTCTCCTGGGGCGCAAGGACCTGATAGGCCGCGGACCCAAGTGCCTGGTAGGCTGAGGGGCGCTCCCCGGGCTCGCGCTGTCCGCAGCACCCTTCCGGAAAACCTTCGCGGGCCTTCCCGTGTCCGATGTGCGGCGCCCGCCGCCTTCCTTGCGGCGCGGATCGCTTCAGGGTATCCTGGAGGGCAAGGAGTCCACCGTGCCGGAAGCAGCCGTAGCGGCCTTCGCTCTAGTTTTCCCGGGGATCGCGCTCATCCTGAAGGAACGGGTTCCCCTGTTCCGGGGATGGAGCCCGGTCATCGTCTGCTATATCGCCGGCCTTCTGCTGGGGAACCTGGGGATACTGCCCCCCCGGGCGGAGGGCGTCCTGGACGGCATCTCCACCGCCACCGTGGCGATCTCGATACCCCTCCTTCTGTTTTCCGTGGACCTGCGGAAATGGCGCGGCCTGGCCGGGCGGGCGGGGCTTTCCTTCGTCCTGGCGGGGCTTTCCGTCGCCCTGGTGTCCGGGGCGGCCGCCTTTTTCCTGCGGCCCGCGGGCGCGGATTCCTGGAAGGTATCCGGCCTCCTCGTGGGGCTGTATACCGGGGGCACCCCGAACCTGGCGGCCCTCAAGACCGCCCTGCGGGTGGACCAGGACCTCTACCTGGCGGTTCACGCCTCGGATATCGTCCTCTCGGCCCTGTATCTTTTCTTCATGATGACCGCGGCCAAGCCCCTCCTGGGCCGGGTGCTGCCTAGGTACTCCGCGGGGGAGGCTGGGGACGCGGACGTCCAGGCGCCCCCGGCGCGGCTGGGCGACCTGGCTCGGAAGGGCGTCCGGGGACCCCTGGCCGCCGCCTTCGGCCTGGCCCTGCTGATCGTCGCCGCGGCCCTGGGGCTCTCCTTCCTGGCGCCCAAGGACTGGGAGACCGCCGTCGTGATCCTGGCCATCACGACCCTGAGCCTGGCCGCCTCCCTTTTCCCGCGTGTACGGGGCATACCCCGGACCTTCGAGCTAGGGGAGTACGTGCTCTACGTCTTCTGCGTGGCCGTCGGGGCCATGGGCAATTTCGCCCGACTCTTCGGGGCCGCGCCGGCCGTGTTCCTCTACGTGACCGCCGTCCTGTTCGGCGCCCTGGTGCTTCACGTCCTTTTGTCCGCGCTTTTCCGGATCGACGTCGACACGACCCTGGCCGTCTCCGTGTCCGCGATCTGCTCCCCTCCCTTCGTGGGGGTCGTCGCGGTGGCCATAGGCAACCGCCGCGTCATTGCCGCGGGGATAACCACCGGGGTCATCGGGTACGCGTTGGGGAACTACCTGGGGATAGCCCTGTCGCAGGTCCTG
>CAYTYG010000041.1:8588-14288 GCA_964441515.1 uncultured Treponema sp. | reverse complement strand
ATGATAATTGCAGAGGTTGTCGGACAGGTAGTCTGCACCCAGAAGGACAAGACCCTCGTGGGCAAGAAGATGCTCGTGGTCCAGCCCCTGAAGGCCGAGGACATGAAGCCCTCGGGGGCCCGGTTCGTGGCACTGGACGCGATCGGGTCCGGCGTGGGGGAGGTCGTTCTCGTGGTCGGGGGCTCCTCCGCCCGCATGGCGGACGACTACTCCAAGGTTTGCGTGGACCAGAGCATCGTCGGGACCATCGATACCGTGGAGATCGAGGGAACGACGGTCTTCAACAAGGGCGCCTGAGATGGACGAGTCCGGAAGAAGGGAGGCCCTCGCCCTCGCCCGATCCTGCGGCGTGGTGGGGGCCGGCGGGGCGGGATTCCCGACCTATGCCAAGCTCTCCTCCCCCGCGGACCTGGTCATAGCGAACGGCGCCGAGTGCGAGCCCCTCCTGGGATCCGACCAGGCGGTCATGGCCCGGCGGATGCCCGAACTCCTGGACGGGCTTACCCTGGCGATGGCCCTGACCGGGGCTTCCCGGGGCGTCCTCGCCGTGAAGGGAAAGCACGCGGAGCTCTGCCGGGACCTCGAGTCGGCCGCGGAGAAGCGCGCCAATGTCTCCCTCTTCCGGCTCGGCAATTACTACCCCGCCGGGGACGAGGTTGTCCTGGTCCATGCCGTCACGGGGAGGAGCGTCCCGGGCGGGGGGCTCCCCAGGGACGTCGGCGTCGTCGTCCAGAACGTCACAACCCTTGTGAACCTGGCCGCCGCGGCGCGGGGCGTGCCCGTCACGACCCGGTACGTGACGGTCGCGGGGGAAGTGGGAAATCCGGGGACCTACCTGGTTCCCGTGGGAACCTCCTTCGACGACCTTATCGCCCGGGCCGGTGGAACGACGGCCGAGGACTGCCGAATCCTCGTGGGCGGTCCGATGATGGGCAAGCTGGCCGATCCGGGGTCTTCGTACGTGGCGAAGACGACCGGGGGGCTCATCGTGCTGCCCTCCTCCCATCCCCTGGTGGCCTCCCGGCTTCGGGACCTCAAGCTGATTTTCTCCCGGACCCGCTCGGTATGCTGCCAGTGCAATTACTGCACCCTCTTCTGCCCGAGATACCTGGTCGGGCACGAGCTGAAGCCCCACGCCCTGCTTCGGTCCCTTTCGGGCGGGGACTACTCGTCCGGAGCCTTCGACGCCGCCTTTCTCTGCACGGAGTGCGGGGCCTGCGAGTGGTTCTCCTGCGTCCAGGGGATAAGCCCCGCGGCGGTCAACGCCTACCTGAAGGAGCGGCTCCGGGAGAACGGCCGCAAGAGTCGGGCCCGGGAGGAGCCGAAGGCGCGGGCGGAGATCGAGGACCGTCGCATTTCGGCGGAGCGGCTCATGGTTCGGATCGGCGCGGACCGGTACGCTCCGCCCCCGGCTTCGGACGGCGGGGAGGGGCATTTCCCCGTGGACGGCTCCCTCCTGGCGGTGAACCGCGTGAGGATAGCGCTTCGGCAGCACATCGGATCCCCCTGCGCGCCCTCGGTTTCCCCGGGGGACAAGGTCGAGGCGGGCGACGTCGTCGGCCGGGCTCCGACGGAGGGGCTGGGCGCGGACGTACACGCCTCGATACCGGGCGTCGTCACCGAGGTCGGCGCCTTTGTGGCGATTGAAGGGGAGAAATCCTTGTGAACCACTCGATTGGCATCCTGGAAGTGCTGAGCGTCGCCCGGGGGTACGAGGCCGCGGACGCCATGGTCAAGACCGCCGCCGTGGAGCTGGCCGAGGCGAGCCCCATATGCCCCGGGAAATTCCTCATCGTGGTGACCGGGGCCGTCGCCGACGTGAGCGCGTCGGTCGCCGCGGGTGCGGCCGCCGCGGGGGACGCCCTGGTCGACCGGATGGAGCTTGCCTCCCTCCACCCCGATGTCCCCGCGGCCCTGTCGGGAAACGCGGATCCCCCCCGGATCGAGGCCCTGGGGATCCTGGAGACCTTCACGGCCGCGTCGTGCATCCTCGCTTCGGACGCCGCCGTCAAGGCGGCCGAGGTCGCCCTGATCGAGATACGGCTTTCCCGGGGCATGGGGGGCAAGTCCTATTGCTGCCTGACGGGCTCCGTCTCGGCGGTCCAGGCCGCGGTCGACGCGGGGGCCGCGGTGGCTTCCTCCCTGGGGCAGCTGGTCGCCCGGATATCGATCCCCGCCCCCCACGAGGATCTCCGGAAGTTCATCCTGTGACACGGGACAAGGAGAGAGCGTGTTTTACGGCAAGGTAGTGGGAACGGTCGTGGCGACGAACAAGGACCCGAGGCTGAACGGGTGGAAGCTCCTGGTGGTCCGGAGGGTGGATCACGACGGGAAGCCCTGCGGGGATCCCCTGGTGGCCGTGGACTACGTCCAGGCGGGCCGCGGGGACTTCGTCTGCCTGACCTCCAGCAAGGACGCCGCCTGGCCCACCCACCAGACCGTGCCCACGGACGCCGGTATCATGGGTATCATCGACGAGGTGACCCTGCTTCGGCGGTCCGGGGGAGGCCGCTAGGTGTACATCGCCCGGGTGATCGGAACCGTGGTCTCCACCCACAAGGAGCCCAACATCACGGGGGTCAAACTCCTCGTCGTCCAGGACCTCAAGGACGAGGGAACGAGCAGGAGCTTGATAGCCGCGGACACGGTGGGCGCCGGGGTGGGTGAGATCGTGCTCTGCCTGCAGGAGGGCGGGTCCACCCGGCTCGCCCTGGGCAACGACAGGACGCCGGTCAACGATTCCATTGTCGGGATCGTGGACTATGTCGGCGGGTACGGCCCGGAAACCCTGGAATGAACATGCCGGAAATAACCGCATCGGATATAGAAGCCATCGTACGCGGAGTCCTGGCCCGGCTGGGGCTCGGGCCCGCGGCCGGTCCCGTCCCGGGTTCGCCGGAAGCCCCGCGCATCGTGTTGGCCGCCGGCCAATTCGCGGACGGCGAGATCGTGGACGCGGCCGCGTGCGGCTTCTCCGGGGTTGTCGTGTTCGATCCTCGGGGTCGGACCTACCGCCCCGACGCGACCGTCGTGACGACCCCCCTCGAGGCGATACGCGCCGCCTCGGCCGGCGGGATCCGCCTGGTCGGCCTGAGCCTGCGGGAGCTGGAGACCCTTGCCTCCTGGGCCGCGGGGGCGGGCAGCGTCGCCCTTTCCGGACCGGACGCGGCCCTGGCGGACGCATTAAGCGAGGCCCTGGGCCTGGGCCTCCCGGTGTCCGTGGACGCCGGGATACGCCGGGCGGGCGCCCGGCTTACCGCCCTGCCCGCGCCCCTTGCCCGCAGGCGGGACGCCGCGCTGGCAGCCCTGGGCGCCCTGGGGGTCTCCCTAGCGCCCGGCGCCCCGGGCCCGGGAACATCCGGATCCCCAGCTGCGGCCTCTCCGGGGGCTCCCTTTCCCTCCGACGCTCCCCGGCTGGTGGACTCGGCCCTGATCCGGTCCGTGCCTCCCGGCAGCTCGATACGACTATCCCGGTCCTCGATCGTGACCCCCCTGGCGCGGGACGAGGCCCGGGAGCGCGGCATCGTCCTGGACCGCGGGGCCGCTACATGAACGGGGCCTCCAAGCTGATCGGCCTGGCGGAGGCGGCGAGGCTTATTGGGGACGGCTCGACGGTGGCGATGGGGGGAAACGTCCTGCACCGCTCCCCGGCGGCCTTCGCCCGGGCCCTGGCGAACCGCGGAGTTCGGAATCTCCATCTCGTCAAGACCGCGGTGGCCTACGAGGCCGACCTTTTATGCGCGGCCGGCTGCCTGGCCTCCGTTTCCGCCGGGTACGTGGGGTACGAGACGGAGTTCGGTTTCGCCCGCCATTACCGGCATGCCGTGGAACAGGGCCGGGTGGAGGCCCGCGAGCATGCCTGCTACACCCTGATAACCGCCCTGCGCGCCGCGATCCAGGGGGTGGGCTTCCTCCCCGTCAAGGGGCTGGAGGGCAGCGACCTTACGTCGGCCCGGGGATGGAAGAGCGTCGCGGATCCCTACGGAAACGGCCGGGAGTACGTGGCCATCCCGGCCCTGGCCCCCGACTGGGCCGTCCTGCACGCCCAGGAGGCGGACGCCTCCGGGAACGCCCACATCCTGGGCCCCCTGTACGAGGATGCGATCCTCGCCCGGGCCGCCGGGAACGTGATCGTCACGGCGGAGAGGATCGTCGAGAGGCTGGGCTGCCCCCCGGAGTGCGTCGTCATTCCCGGGTTCGCGGTCCGCGCGGTGGTGAAGGCCCCGGGCGGGGCCCGTCCGGGGTCCTGCGCCGGGATGTACGGCATAGACTCCCCGGGAGTCCGGTCCCTGGCGGACATCGCCCCGGGGGACCCGATAGAGCGGCATCTTTCGAGATACCGCGGCGCCGAGGCTTGAGCCATGGATGCCTGGACCCTTTCCGACCTGATGACGATATGCCTCGCGCGGCTTCTGCGGGACGGCGAGACGGTTTTCCACGGCGTGGCCTCGCCTATGCCCCTGGCCGCGATCCTGACGGCCAAGCGCCTGTCGAATCCGGGGCCTACCTATCTGAATATTACAGGCGGCGTCGACTGCCGCCCCCGGAGGCTGACCTGGTCCACGGACTCCCCGGAGCTCTACGAAGGGACGCAGGCCGTCTTCGGCCTCGCGGACATCTTCGACCTGGCAGCCCGCGGGGGCCTGGACACGGCGTTCATCGGGTGTGTCCAGATCGACGCCCTCTGCCGTCTCAACTCCTCCGTGATCGGCCCTTTCCGGAATCCGAAGGTCCGCCTTCCCGGGGGCGCGGGGAGCGCCGTGCTGGTCCCCAACGCCAAGCGGACCCTCGTCTGGCGGACGAAGCACGACGCGAGAAGCTTCCCCTCCCGGGTGGACTTCGCGACTTCTACGGGGAACGTGGATAGGGTGGTCACCCCCCTGTGCGTGTTCCGGAACGAGGGAGGCCGCCTGACGCCGGAATCCCTGCACCCGGGGGTTTCGTTCGAACGGCTAGCCGCATCCACGGGATTCGAGCTGCCCCAGGCCGCCGTGCCGCAGACACCGCCCCCAAGCCTCTCGGAGCTGGCCGCTCTCCGGGCCGCGGACCCGGGGCGCTTGCGGGATATCGAGCTGCGGTAGCGCCTTGCCCGGGAGTGCCGACCGCTTTTGCCCGGATTGCCGAAAAAAAACGGGGAATCGCGGGTACAAACAAAGAAAAACAACAAGAAACAAAATAATATTGTTGACAACTCCATAAAACCCTCCTACAATTCTGTTGTTTTATGGGGTTTTTTGATAAAGAGTGATCCGGGGATTCCAAAGTCGGGCGGGTCGTTCGCCTCGGCGGAAATCCCGGGTTCACGTGTTTCGATCTTGAGGGTATATGAGGGTTGTCCTTGTCCGGATTCCGATCCGGCGGCGGCCTTTGTGTAAAGAATGGCATGTTATGCCAAAAAGCGCTCGGGTACCTAAGGGGGGGACGAATGAAGAAACTATTCGGTTTCACGCTCGCGGTATTGCTGGTCTTTGCCTTCGCGTCCTGCGGGAAGGCGGAGAAGGCGGAGGGTGTCTCCGTCAACAAGGATCTGTTCAAGAAGTATTTCGGCCGGGAGGACGTCAAGATCGCGGTAGTCCGCAACCTGGCCGCCGGGGACCACACCCAGCAGTTCCTGGAGGGGTGCGTTTCCGAGGGACAGTCCATGGGATTCCAGGTGGCCACCTTCGTGACGGACGGCAACAACGCGAAGTGCCAGGAAAC
>CAYTYG010000041.1:0-8578 GCA_964441515.1 uncultured Treponema sp. | reverse complement strand
TATCCAGAAGGATTACGACGGAATCATCCTGTCCCACGGGGAGGCCGGGTATACCTATGACGCCCTCAAGCCCGCCGTGGACAAGGGAATGGTGGTCGTCACCTTCGACTCCGTACCCTACGAGGGCGGGAATCCGAAGAACCCGATCCTGAAGGGCTGCACGAGCACGGCCCAGGAGGACGCCAAGCTCGCCTCCCTCTCGCTCAACGCCCTGGTCGACCATTTCCCGGAGAGCAAGCGGCCTATCAAGGTCATCCGCGCGTGGATGGGCCCCGGGATTCCTCCCCTCGACCGCCGGCAGGTCATCTACGACAAGCTCGTCGCGGAAGGGAAGATCAAGGAAGTGGCCCTGGTCGGCCCCGTGGACTTCTCGAACGCCCGGGGCGGAACCCAGGACGCCGTGGCGGCCATCCTGCCGAAGTTCGCCCCCGGAACGGTCGATGCGATCTGGGGATCCTACGACGAGCTGGCCAAGGGGTGCCTGCAGGCCCTGATCGACGCCGGGCGTAAGGACGTCAAGATATTCTCCATCGACATCTCCAACGACGACATGAACCTCATGCTGGAGAATCCCGACGTTTGGATCTCCACCGCCGCGGTGGATCCCAAGCTCATCGGCATCGCCAACATGCGCCTGATCGCGTGCAAGCTGGCCAAGGAGTCGACCCCGTCCGAGTACAACCTGGACGCGCAGCTGGTGAAGACGTCCCAGATCAACAGCTCCATCAACATGGGGAACATCGCCACCGTGGTGCCGGGCTGGGGCCAGGAGAAGGGCGTCTATGACAACTATGCCTGGATGAAGGAGATGAAGGCGGCGGTCGCGAAGGGCAAGTGAGCCCGCTTCCGCGTTGAGGCCGGGGCGAAGGAAGCCTGGAGGGTCCGGCGCCCGGCCTTCTCGTGGAATCCGGTGAAGCCGGCCTTTCGGTAGTTCGGAATTGAAGCGCCTGAACGTGGACCCCTAAACCTGTTTTAGAGGTCCACGAATTTTTAACCTGGCAGATGGGTAATATGGCAGAGGAAAACAAGACGACGCTGGAGATGAAGGGTATTTCCATAGAGTTCCCCGGGGTGAAAGCCCTTTCCGGCGTAGATTTCTCGATGCGAAGCGGGGAGATACACGCCCTTGTCGGGGCGAACGGCGCCGGGAAATCCACCTTGATGAAGGTCCTTTCCGGGGTGAACGCCGGCTATTCCGGGGAGATATTCATCAACGGCCGCAAGGTCGAGATATCTTCCCCCAAGGACGCCAAGAACTTCGGGATAGAGATCGTATACCAGGAAGTCGACGTGGCGCTCGTGCCCTACCTGACGGTGGCCGAGAACATCATGCTGAACTCCCTGGTGAACAAGATGGGGAAGAGGCAGTTCGTCAACTGGCCTTTGCTTCGCTCGACCGCGCGGAAGACCCTGGAACGCTTGAACATGGACCTCGACGTGCTCAAGCCCGTATCGGCCCTGTCCCTGGCCGAAAAGCAGATGGTCCTGATCGCCCGGGCCGTAGTGGAGAAGTGCCGGTTCCTAATCCTGGACGAACCGACGGCCCCCCTTTCCAACACCGAAACCGAGAACCTTTTCAAGATAGTCCGGCAGCTGGCCGGCAACGAGGACGTCGGGATAGTCTTCATATCCCACCGGCTTTCCGAGCTGTTCGAGATCTGCGGGCATATCACGATCATGAAGGACGGCAAGATCGTCACCGACATGCCCATAACCTGCGATCTGAAGATAAACACGATCGTGGAGCACATGCTCGGGAGGAAGTTCAACGAGAACTACCCCAAGAAGGCGGTTCCCATAGGGGAGGACCTTCTTGTCGTCGACAACCTCACGGAAAAGGAAGGCCGGGTCAAGAACATCTCGATGCATGTGCGCCGCGGAGAGATCGTAGCCGTCGCAGGCCTCGTGGGGGCCGGAAAGACGGAGCTCTGCAAGACCCTGTTCGGGGCGTACCGGCAGGCGGGCGGGGAGATTCGACTCGCCGGCAGGAGCGCCAATTCCAGGACGCCCTCCCAGGCGGTCCGGAACGGCCTGGCCCTCGTTCCCGAGGAGCGGCGGAAGGAGGGCGTGCTCGTCACCGATCCGCTGTACGAGAATATCACGATCGCGGCCTTGAGGAAATTCCTCACCCGCATCCGAACGGTAAGCAGGAATCGGCAGCGGAAGACGGCCCGGGAGATGATCGACAGCCTGGGGATCGTGACCCCCTCCGAGAGCCAGACCGTGGCGCTGCTGTCCGGGGGAAATCAACAGAAAGTCGTCATAGGGAAATGGCTCATCTCAGACTCCGAGGTCTACATCTTCGACGAACCCACGAAGGGCGTCGACGTGGGGGCCAAGCACGACATCTTCCTTCTGATTGAGAAATTGGTGGAGCAGGGCAAGGGCGTACTCTACGCGTCCTGCGAGTTCTCGGAGATCCTCGCCATCGCGGACAGGGCGTATGTCATGTTCGACGGCCAGATCGTTAAGGAAGTATGTGTCGCGGAATCGTCGGAAAGCGAGCTTCTCTATTACTCGACGGGAGGTCACTGAAATGGATGCAGCGCATACCGGCGCGGCCGTGTCGTATAAAAAGAAATTCAACTTCCTCGATTTTTTGACCAAGTGGGGGACCCTGCTGGTCATCCTGATTCTTCTCGTGGCCTTCGGGACGACGATGGACACGTTCCTGACGATGAGCAACATCATCGCCATCCTGAGGGCCATCTCCGTCGTCACGGTGATCTCGATAGGCCTGACCTTCTCCCTGACCGTCAGCGGCATGGACCTATCCGTGGGCTCCACGGCCACCTGCGCCAACACGATCTGCATGATCTTTTTCGTATGGTTCGGGTGGAGCACGTTCCCGTCCATGATCGCCGCGCTCGCCGCGTGCCTGGCGATCGCCGCGCTTAACATCCTCCTCATCGTCTGGATGAAGATCCCCGACATGCTGGCCACCCTGGCGAGCATGTTCGTGTTCGAGGGCGTGGCCATGACGGTGGCCGGCGGCGGCGCCATCAACGCCCGGATGATCAAGCCCGACGGAGCCGTCGCCCAGTTCTCCGTCCCCCAGGCCTTCCGGTCCTTGGGAAGGGAACCCCTCATCATGGTGTTCATGCTGGTCATCGTGGTGGTGTCGTTCTTCTTCCTGACCTATACGAAGCACGGAAGGTACCTGTACTCCGTGGGGGGCAACAAGGAAGCCGCCCGGCTGTCCGGCATCAACGTGAACAAGTACAGGACCCTGGCGTACCTGCTTTCCACCATCTGCGCCGCCCTGGGGGGCATGCTGATCGGCGCCCGGGTGGGCAACGCCCAGATAAACTCCGGGTCCTCCTACCTCATGGGGGCCGTGGCCGCCGCCCATATCGGGATGTCCGTGGCGGGCACCGGAAAGCCGAACGCCCTCGGCACGCTTGCGGGAGCCATCCTGATCGGGGTGCTGGAGAACGGATTGATCATGGCCTCCGTACCCTATTATTCCGTAAACATCTTCAAGGGTTTGATCCTCGCCATAGCGCTTGCGCTCAACTACGCCCGGAAAAAATAACCGCGGGAGGTCTTCGAATGTCTCGATTTGATACCTATTTTTTAATGAAGGAAAGCGACGTGGTTGAATACGTCCGGGAGAAGCTGGATGTCTTCGGCCCGGGCGCCAAACTGGAGGCTAAGGAGATCGGCGACGGGAACCTGAATTACGTTTTCCGCGTCTTCGAGCCGGCCGACGGGAAATCGGTCATCGTGAAGCAGGCCGGGGAAAGCCTGCGGATATCCGCCGCGATGAAGGTCTCGACGGACCGCAACAGGATCGAGTCCGAGATACTCGAGCTGCAGTACAAGTACGCCCCCGGGCTCGTTCCCCGGATCTACATGTACGATACGACCATGTGCGCCTGCGCCATGGAGGACCTGTCCGACCACCAGCTCATGCGGTACGCGTTGATGAAGCACGAGGCCTTCCCGAGGTTCGCCGAGGACGTCTCCACCTACATGGTGAACACCCTCCTCCTGACCACGGACGTCGTGATGGAGCACAAGGCCAAGAAGGCCCTGGTCAAGAGCTTCATCAACCCGGAGCTCTGCGAGATCACGGAGGATCTCGTGTTCACGGAGCCCTACAACGACGTCAACAAGCGCAACAACGTCTTCGAAAAGAACCGGGATTTCGTGAGAAAGGAACTCTACGAGGACAAGGCCCTCCACCTGGAGATAGCGAAGATAAAGTTCGATTTCATGAACAACGCGCAGGCCCTGCTCCACGGAGACCTCCACACGGGGTCGATCTTCGTGAAAAAGGACAGCACGAAGATCTTCGACCCCGAGTTCGCGTTTTTCGGCCCGATAGGCTACGACGTGGGGAACGTGGTGGCCAACCTTGTGTTCGCCTGGGACAACGGCTGGGCCGCCGGGGCCGGGGAGTTCTGCCGGTGGGTGAAGACCGCCATGGTCGAGACGGTGGACCTGTTCAAGAAGAAATTCCTCGATTCCTTCGCCAAGAACGCGACCGACGTCATGGCCAAGACGCCGGGCTTCGCCGAATGGTATCTCGGGACCATACTAGCGGATACGGCGGCGATGGCCGGTACGGAGCTGGTCCGGAGAACCGTGGGCATGGCCAACGTCAAGGACGTCACCACGATAGCCGATCCCGAAAAGCGAGCGTACGCGGAGAGGCTCAACATCCTTTTGGCGAAGGACCTGATCCTTCACAGGACCGACTTCCGGAAGGGCGCCGACTTCGCGGCCGCCTTCGACCGGGCCGTCTCCGCGGCCAAGTGACGGGGGACAGGATGAACGACGACAACATAATGAACTACGAAACCGTCGCCCTGGACGACGAAAAAAGCGCGCTGGTCATCCTGGACCAGACGAGGCTCCCGTCCGAGACCGTGATCCTCCGGCTTACCGAGGAAAAGGAGATATGGACGGCCATCTATCTCCTGCAGGTACGGGGAGCCCCGGCCATCGGGGTGGCCGCGGCGATCGGCGTCTACCTGGCGGCCAAGAAAATCGACGCTTCATCGTACGACGATTTCCTGGAGCGGTTCCGGAAGTCGAAGGAATACCTGGCCTCCTCCCGGCCCACGGCGGTGAATCTCTTCTGGGCCCTGGACCGCATGGAGCGCGTCGTCCTGGCAAACAAGGGCAGGGCCGTGCCCGAGATCAAGCGCCTCCTGCTCGAGGAGGCCCGGGCGATCAAGGAAGAGGACATAGCCGTCTGCCGTGCGATCGGTGAATACGGCCTGTCCCTGATCAAGGACGGCTGCGGCATCCTGACGCACTGCAACGCCGGGCAGCTTGCCACGTCGAAGTACGGCACCGCCCTGGCGCCCATCCACCTGGGGCGGGAAAAGGGGTACAAGTTCAAGGTGTATACGGACGAGACCCGGCCCCTTCTGCAGGGCGCGCGCCTTTCCGCCTACGAGCTGGTCTCCAACGGCGTCGACACCACCGTCATCTGCGACAACATGGCCTCCCAGGTCATGAAGAACGGGTGGGTCCAAGCCGTGTTCGTCGGGTGCGACCGTGTGGCCGCCAACGGGGACGTCTGCAACAAGATCGGGACCTCCGGGGTAGCCATTCTGGCCAAGCACTACGGCATACCCTTCTACGTATGCGCCCCGACTTCGACCATAGACATGAAGACTAAATCCGGGGACGAGATAACGATAGAGCAGCGCCCCGCTGAGGAAGTCACGGAGATGTGGTACAAGCGGAGGATGGCGCCCATGGGCGTGGGAGTCTACAATCCCGCCTTCGACGTGTCCGACCACGAGCTCGTCACGGCCATCGTTACCGAGTTCGGCATAGCCCGTCCTCCGTACGACAGGTCCCTGAAGGAGCTGTTTGAACGGAAAACCCGGCGGTAGCCTCCCGCCGGAGCGGAAACCGGCCGGGGCGTTAGCAGCCCCGGCCGGTGATTTCCGGCCGGATGGTTTTTTGGCTTCCGGAACGGCCCTGGTCTATCGACTTCCCCAGGTTGAAAAACCCCCATACCGTCGTCCTGTTGCCTATGTGTCGCGCACGCGGCACACGGGAAACGGGGCGTCCACCCGCAAGCGTCCACCATGTCATTCGGGGAAGACGTCGAAAACGCATTTCGGCCCGCGGGCGCACGGTCCGGGAAGCAATTTGGGAAACCTCTTCCGATATCGGGCAAAAAAAAGATTGACAGCGGAAAGACTTTCGAATAGGTTCGCTTATCCGATTCACCAATCGAAATGGCCGGCAAGGAGGAAATCGTGGCACCGAGAAAGAAACCGCGCGCGCCGTTCCTGATCCTGGTACTGGTGGCGGGTTTGTTCGTTTCCGTTCCCGCGTGGGCGGGCGGAACTCTGACTGTCGCCTCCACCCAGGATCCGGGCAGCTGGGACCCCATCGACACCTATCTTGTCGCCTGGGCGGCCGTTTCCACGAATATTTACGACGGACTTACGTACCGCGGGCCGGACGCCAAGCTCGTTCCCGGATTGGCCGAGAAATGGGACCAGCTGGACGGAGGAAAACGCATACGTTTTTACCTCCGGAAAGGCGTGAAGTTCCATAACGGGGAGCCCTTCAATGCGGATGCCGTGAAGTTCACCTTCGACCGCCTCCTGGGTGAGGAGGGGAAAAAGGGTCCCCAGCGCTCCAACTATGCCGTTATAGATCGAGTCGAAGTGATCGACGCCTATACTGTGGACTTTTTCCTCAAAAGCCCCGACCCGGTCCTCCTGGTCAAGCTGGCGGGCTACGGCTCCATGATCGTGCCGCCCAAGTACATAGCGGAGAAGGGGGAGGACTACTTCAACAGCCACCCCGTGGGCACGGGACCCTTCAAGTTCGTTTCCTACGAGCCCAAAGTGGGCATCAAGCTGGAAGCCTTCGACAATTTTTGGGGCGGGACCCCAAAGCTCTCCAAGCTGGAGTACCGCTTCATCACCGAGCCTTCTACCGCCGTGGCCGAACTCCAGGCCGGGCGCGTGGACATCATCTACGGGGCCAACCTGCCGATCAACATGATCCCGACGATCAGCTCCAACTCCAGCCTGAAGGTTGTGAGCGTTCCGGGGCCCACGGTCTACGCCCTTCGCTTCAATACGAAGGCGGGGATCACCAAGGATCTCAAGGTCCGGCAGGCGTTGGTCATGGCCGTGGATCGGGATGCGATCATCAACTCGATCCTGGGCGGCCAGGCTTCCCCCATAGCGAGCTTCCAAGGACCCTTATCCTTCGGCTTCGACCCGTCTATGAAGGTCGTTCCCTACGATCCCAAGAAGGCCAAGGCGCTTTTGAAAGAAGCGGGAGTGAAGTCGGGCACCCCGGTCCAGATCGATATACGGGCCGGCAACGCCACCTTCCTGGAGGTGAGCCAGGCGATAGCCAGCTATCTCAAGCAGGTGGGCATCAACGCGAGCGTCAAGCCCTACGAGAGCAACTACTTCCTGAACGACATCGTTCCCCCCGGGAAGACCGGGGAGATGTTCCAGGAGGCATGGGGCGGATGGACGCTGGATTTCGACAACACCGCTTACTCGATGTATCATACGGGGGAGAAGTGGAATCCCTACGACAGCGACCCCAAGCTGGACGCCCTGCTGGAGTCCCAGAGGTCCCTAACGGACCGGGCAAAGCGCGAGGAGATACTGCAATCCATAGCCCGCTATACCGCGGACAACGCCCTGGAGATGCTCCTGTATAACTTGAACGAGATCTTCGCGATCAATAAACGAGTCAAAAACTTCTCGGCGCCCCCGGACACGCGCCTTCGCTTCACGGAAGTCTCCGTGGAATAGGACAGCGAGGATTCCCGGCCGCCTCCATCATCGGGAGGCGGCCTTCCTCCACGGGGGCATTGTGGCAAAATTCTTGGTTCGACGCCTTTTCCTGGCCTGTTTCGTCGTGATAGCCGTCACCCTCCTCGTTTCGTTCGCAATACGCCTTACCGGGGATCCCGCATTGATGCTCGTGCAAGGAGCGGGGAGCGTCACGGAGGAGGATCTTGTCCGGATACGGGAATCCTTGGGGCTGAACGAGCCCTTCCTTGTCCAATATCTCAACTTCCTTAAAGGATTCTTCACGTTGAACCTGGGGAAGAGTTTTATGGGGGGTACACCGGTCGCCCAGCTTATCGCCAAGGCCCTGCCGGCCACCCTTTCGCTGGCCTTGGCGTCCCTGGCCTTATCCATTGTCATATCCATACCCCTGGGCGTGGCCGCGGCCGTTTCCAAGGGCAAGTGGCCGGACCAAGTCATCCGGATCCTTTCCCTGGTCGGAATTTCCTTTCCCAATTTCTGGCTGGCTATCATGTTCGTTCTCTTCTTCTCCATCACCTTGAAGTGGCTTCCGCCCAGCGGAATGGAGGGACCCCTCAGCTTCGTCATGCCCGCCATGACGATGGGTATCATCCTGACGGCCACGAACGTGCGGCTTGTGCGCACCACGATGCTGGAAACCCTTCAGTCCCAGTACATTATGGTTACCCGCGCCAAGGGGCTGTCCGAACGGTCTGTGCTGTACAAGCACGCCCTGCGGAATTGCGGGATTCCGCTCATCACCTATTTCGGACTCCAGTTCGGGGGCCTCTTGGGGGGTGTCGTGGTCGTGGAGAGGG
>CAYTYG010000040.1:8169-14300 GCA_964441515.1 uncultured Treponema sp. | reverse complement strand
CTGGTCTTCCTTGGATATCCCCGAGCTTTCTTCAACGGAAACATCAAGATCATCGGACCCGTTTGTTCCCGAAACGGCCCTCAGCTCCTGTGCTTTTTTTAGCAAACCCTGATCGGACATGTTCCGGACTCCTCGGCACCTTGGTATCTTCCCTTATATTATAGGTAACCGCCTGAGGAAATAAAGCCATTTTTATTATGGGGAAGAATATATCTTAAAACCGGGAGCCCTCCGGAGGATGGTTTCATTGACTAATGCTCCGAGAATCGGTTAAAATGGTAGAATCCAGGGGAAGAGGGGGAGCGGGTCCAGGCATCCATATTCCGGGCCGATTTCGGACAGACCGGACTTGCGTTACTGGTTTCGCTTCGTTCCTCGATGCCTGAAATCCACGATTTTCGAAAGAGAACATGACGGAACAGGGCAGCGTTGGCGATTTCCTCTCCCAAGCATATTTTCGACTCCGGAATGCGGACCTCGAGGGGGCTTCCGAGTGTCTGGACAACGCGCTTTCCGTGGATTTCGAGAACGAGGAGATGATCTATTCCATGGCCTGCGCCGCCTGGTGGAAGGACAAGCTGTCCCGCCTGGACGGTTTTTCCTCCCATTTCGAGCGGGGGGAGTACATCCTTTCCCAGTGGAAGGGTTTTTTGGCCTTCCAGAATCGAAGGCCGGACCAGTTCGAGGCCGCGCGATACGCATTCAAGCAGTTCGCGTTCACCTTCGCGCTCCGGGAATTCGAGGCGCTCGCCGGCGAAGAGGCGGAGGCCTGGCAGCCGGAGCTGACCATGAGGCTCGGCCGTTGCCTCAAGGGCTCGGGGAATTATGAGGAGGCGGTGCGCAGGCTGGAGGACGCGGCCCGTGACCGCAAGGACGCGCCGGAAGTGCTGGCGGAGCTGGCGGACGTCTATGCCCTGATAAACGAGGCGAGGCCCTCCAAGGCCCTCTTCCGGGAGGCTTTTTTCATCAACCCCCAGCGGATTGATGTGGTATTCTTAGAATGTCCCGCCCTGGTGCGCCTCGTCGACCACCTGAAAGGGATGGGGTTCCGCGCGCCGGAACTCGAGGAGTGGATTCCGGTGTACGGAAACCTCATGGGAATTTTTTCGGTGAAACGGGAGCTTAAACCCATCGAGGTGGGCAAGCTCCGGCAATCGATTTACGAACTTGAAAACGAAGTGAAGGAAAACGCGGAACGAAGGAACCTGTTAACGCCCCGTCTGATCAACCGGTATTTCTGGCTTATTGACCATTTCATGAACGCCAAGGAAGACCGTGCCCGCATTGACGAGGTCCTCCTCAAGATAAAGCTGATGGACCCGACCGTGCACAAGCAGTACGTAGCGTAACCGACGGAGAGGAGATCGATATGTCAGATTCGCGCATAGCGAAGCGGCTGCAGGAGATGCTGAACGAGGAGAAATGGACCCGCGCAACCCTGAGCGGCTACTCCGTGAACCACCTCAAGGAAATCGACGCACTCTTCCGGGAGGCGGCCGCCGAAAAGGCCGTGGACGAAGTGATGACGGTTTGCGAGGAGCACCTCGGACACACGAAGAACAGCATTATTGCCCTCTACCTGTCGGGCATCATCTCCCTCTCCCGCCAGCAGATCGACGATTCCAACATGGTCGCCCTCATCGACATCTTCACGGAAAACAAGAAGTGGAACGTTGTCGAGTACGTCTGCCAGCGCATCCTGGAGGAATCCGGGGAAAACCGAATCGCCCTCCTTAAGCTGGCGGAGTGTTACCAGAACGAGGAGCGCCTGGACGAGATGTATGAGGCTTGGGAGCGCCTGGTCCGGGTCGATTACGAGGAAGCCGATATCGTCAAGGCGCTCGCGGAGCATTTCGAGAAGGAGAACCAGAAGGACAAGGCCATCGATTATTACCGCAAAGCGCTGCACCGTTTCATAGCGCGCGGGATGTATACGAACGTCAAGGAGATATGGTCCAAGCTCGTCGAGTTCTGCCCGGAGGATATCGATTTCTTCTTCCTGGTCCAGCGGAAGATCGCCAAGCAGATCAGCGAGGACAAGGCTTCCTCCCTTCTCATGGATCTCTACCGGTACTACAAGTCCAAGGAGGAATGGACGACCGCCACGGACATCCTGAAGGCGGTCATCGCCTATGACGAGAAGAACCCCTCCCTCCGCAAGGAAATCATCGACTGCTACCGGGGCAAGTACTCCGGTCACTCCCAGCTGGAGGATTACATCCGCATGTCCAACCTCGGGCAGTCCTACCGGGGGCTTCTGGACGCCATGGCGGACTTCGAGAAGCACATTGCCTTCGACGTCGGAAACTACGTCTTCCACAGGACCTGGAACATCGGGCGTATCGCGGCCATACGCGGGGACGAGATCGTCATCGATTTCGCCCGGAAGCGCGGCCACTCCATGAGCCTGAAAATGGCCATAGACAGCCTGGTTACCCTCAGCCGGGACCATATATGGGTTCTCAAGGCGATCTGGTCCCGGGAGAAGCTCCACGACAAGGTCAAGGGCGACGTTGTGTGGGCGCTCCGTACCGTGATCAAGAGCTTCGACAATCGGGCGGACCTAAAGAGGATCAAGGCGGAGCTGGTGCCCTCCATCCTCACGTCGGGAGAGTGGACGAGCTGGAGCTCCAAGGCCCGGGAAACCTTAAAGACGGATCCGCTGTTCGGGAACGCCCAGGATTCCATCGGGACCTTCATCGTCCGGGACCGGACCCTCTCCTTCTCGGAAAAGATATACGCCCAGTTCAAGGCGGAAAAAGGATTCTTCGAGCGAGTCCGGTTCCTCCGGGACCTCCTGAAGGAGGAGGAGACGGATTCCGAGTTCTTCCTCGAGATGCTGGGATTCTTCACGGGCTACCTGCGCTCCTTCTCGACGGTAAACGAGTACATCATCGCATCCTACCTGCTCGTGAAGGAAGCCTCCGTTCGGAACAAACATCTCGGCACGGCGCTTACCATGCGCTTCTCGGAGCTTTTCGACAACATTGAGGACGTGGTTTCCGTATACGAGGGCATCAAGGACTCGGAGCTCAAGGCGTCGTTCCTGCAGCACGTGAAGGACTTTGTTCCCGAGTGGGCGGACGTTTACGTCCGCCTCTTCCCCTACTCGCTCTCTCCGGGGATGATGAACGTCCTTTTATCCACGGGACATACGGTCAACCTTCAGAGGATGGTCATCGACATCGTTGAGAATTACAAGGATCATCGGGACGCGTTCATCTGGGTGGTTCGGAATATGCAGAAGGAAGGGTGGATTAAGGAGCTCAACCTCTCCTACGAGAAGATCCTCATCACCCTCATCCATATCCTGGACATTTCGTTCAAGGAAATCGAAAACCACCGGGACACGACCGAGAACCGCAGGATCAACAAACAGGTGCAGCAGATTCTCTTCAAGGACGATACCCTCGAAAATTTCCTCGACGTCTCCGAGCACGATACCATAGAACGGGTGTATACCCTGCTGGACGACGTAAAGGACCTGGACCCCGCGATCAAGCTCAAGCTACGCAAGCACATCATGGAGAAGTTCCCCGACTTCAAGATCACCGGGGAAGTGGAGAAGGCCGTGGTTTCCCGCGGCCTGATCGTCACGTCCGACAAGTACTCGGAAAAGCGAAAGCTACTCCAGCAGATCATGGACGTCGAGGTTCCGGCCAACCAGAAGGAGATCACCTACGCCCTCTCCCTGGGCGACCTTCGGGAGAACGCGGAGTACAAGGCGGCCAAGGAAAAGCAGGACGAGCTCAACTCCAAGGTCGCCAAGCTGAAGAACGAGATCGAGCGCGCCCAGATCTTCGACAAGTCCACTCTGAACATATCCAAGGTCTCTTTCGGCACGACGGTGCTGCTCAAAAACGAAACCGAGGGTACGGAGGAGACCTATACGATCCTGGGCCCCTGGGAGTCCGACCCGTCCCAGAACATCATCTCCTACCTCTCGCCGCTGGGCAAGAAGCTGATGAACCACAAGACGGGAGACCGGCTGTCCTTCGCCATACATGACCACAAGGTCGATTATCTGCTAGAATCCATTAAAGCCGCGCAGCTGTAATATCCTGCCCGGCCCGGGAAGGTGACCGATGAAAAAGTTACTGCTTGCGATTTTCGTGGCGGCCTCTTTAGCGTCAGCTTCTCCGGCCGTGGCCCAGGAAAAGCCGGTCGATCTCATCGTCCTGTTGGATGCGTCCCAGAGCATGTTCCCGTATTTCACGGAAGTGGTAGACTTCGTGGTCTCCAGGATCGCCCGTGAGTACCTTCGCTTCGGCGACACGTTCCACCTTCTTACGTTCACGGATACGGTACAGATCGAGATCGCCCAGTCCGTGAAGACCGAACAGGACTTGAAGAGGCTTCTCGGCCGCCTCTACCTCCTGTATCCCCTGGGGAAGAACACGGACCTGCTTTCCGCGCTTACATCCCTCTATCGCTACACGTCGGACCTCCCGGAATCCAGCCGAAAGCTGATCGTCATGGTTACCGACGGGATGCACAACCCCTCTCCCAAGAGCTCTTATTCGGGCCTCGGAGCCAAGGAAGTACGGGACGGTATCGAGAAGACGGCGGCAAGGATCCGAGAAAACGGGTGGACCATACGGATAGTCCGGGTCCCCTTCGACAACGGGGCGGCGGAAGCCCCTTCCGGGTCCGGAGCGCCGGGCAAGCCGGCGGCCGCAGGCGAAGTCCTGGGAAGCTCCCCCGGAGCCGGCGATTACCTGTCCGAAGTGGCGACCGGGCTTGGAGCTCCCGTAACGGACTTCACATCCGAGGACCGTGAAAGCGCCGCGCTTCTGAGCGTGGAAATTCCTCGGGCCACCTTCCCGGGCAGCCTCGGGAAAACCGGGTACAGCTTCACCTTCCCCCTGGGACTCACAAACTCCTCCTCCCGGGATCTCCGACTCGAGCTTGCGGGCGTATACTTTCGGGGAGAAAGCATCCTTCGGAAGAACGTGTTTACGGACCTTCCGGGCAAGGGCGCCAGTACGATGCAGATCCCCGTGGACCTTCCCGAGGATCTTCCCCCGGGTCCGACATCCATCGAGATAGAGCTCCGCTTCGCGGAAGGAGTACGAGTCGTGCCCACGGTGGGCACGCTTTCCTTCGAACTGGAGAATCGGCCCTTACAGCGCATATTCCGAACAACGGGACGGGCGGCGCTTTTCCTGGTCCTTCTGATACTTGTCCTGGGCCTGATACTCGCACTCGTGATCTATGTCCGCAGCCTTCATAAGCGGACGGCGCGCCCTATCGTTACGGCGGTCCTGGATTCCGAAGCCGCCGCCGCCGCGGAGCGCAGGAAAGCACTCTCCCAGGCTCATGCGGAACGACCTTCCTACGTATCCCCGGAGGAAGCCCGAGACATGGCTTCCGGCCTAATCCCGAAACACGTGACGGCCGAAGAGGCCGAGACCTTCCGGGAAGAACTGTCGCCGAAGCACGTCACCTCCGAGGAGGCGGCGGCCTTCGCGTCGGACCTCGTGCCCAAGCACGTCACCTCCGAGGAGGCTCGCCTTTTCGGGGAAGGCCGGGCCTCCATCTCGGAGGAGGAAGCCCGCCGCTTCGCCGCAAACCGCACGATCACCGAGGAAGAGGCGTCCCGCTACCGCGACGAGACCTCCCGCAACGCGGCGGAAGCCCTGGCCGCTTTCGCGGCATCCGCGTCCCCGGACCTCCGGGCCTCGGGTGCGGAACGCTCCTTCTCCTATACGCCGGTAATCCGGAGAGCCGGGTCCCTTCGCGTAGAGTTCCGGGTCGAGGAACAAAATCCCTATGTGGGGCTCCGGAATGTCCGCACCCTTCAATCCGGCGGGAAGAAGACCCTGGGGGGCGGCCGCAGCGATTTCCTTGTGTTCCTTATGCCGGTTCCAGCCCATGTCGCGGAGGTGCATTACGACGGGGAGGATCTGACCCTAGTGCCCCTTAAGCCCGAGTTCTTCCCCGATTACGACGGCCCCGTATCGGGCTGCCTCAACACTCCCATACGGATGGTTACCCGGCAGGGAAGGCCCCTCGTCCTATCCTTCACTCCCTACGTCCCGCCCGCGGAGAGGATCAACCGTCTGCTCCATTGCGTGGATTTCCCCGGCCTGGCGCCCGCCCATGCCATCGGCCACCACATAGAGCCGCAG
>CAYTYG010000040.1:4713-8159 GCA_964441515.1 uncultured Treponema sp. | reverse complement strand
ACTCAGTACGCTGCGGATTCCTGCCTCTACATCTCCTCCAACGCCGAGGCGGCCCTCTTGCGAACGGATTCCACCTTGTCGTTTTCCGCCAGATCGGAAACTACGGCCCTCAGTACGGCCGCCCTGTTCCTTCGCGCCCAGTCGATTCCCGCGATGCGCGCGGTGAAATCCGGACTCTTAAGCAGGTAGGTTTCCACCAGGGGCGCGGCGCTCTTCTCCCCGGTTTGGGAAAGGGACCGCAGGAGCGCCTTGTACATCGTCGTGTCCTTGCCCGCGGACTCCTCCGCCAGGGCCTTGTCCAATTCTCCCCGGGAGCCGCCTTTTTCCAGAAGCACGGTAAAGGAAGCCGCACGGAGGGCGGCGTCGGCTTTCTTGTCCCGTAGGATGTCCAGCAGGAAATCGCTGTTTCCGCCGTAGATTCCCAGGGCTTTTACGGATTCTTCCCGTACTTTCCGCTCGGGATCATTCCGGGCCCGGTAGCGGATGTACGCCTCCGCCTCCCGGATGGAGAGAGAAGCGGAGCTTCGTATGGCGGCTATGCGCACGCCGGGTACGCCGTCCCGAATTCCCTGCACGATGGCGGATTCCGCCTCCGCTCCCGGAAAAGCGCCCAGGGAGGTTATCGCGGAGGACCTCACCTGGGGGTCTTCCCCGTTCGCGGCCTTGACCAGGGCCGGGACCGCCTTGGGATCCCCTATCTTCCCCAGGGCGTCGGCCGCGTACATTCGGGTGGCTTTGCCGCTCGACTCGTCCTCAAGTATGGCAACGAGACGGTCCACGGCCGCCTGCGCCTTTATCTCCCCCAGCGCCCGTATTGCGTCCTGCTTCAAGGAATCCGGCGTTTGCTCGGAGTCGAAAAGGGCCATAAGGACCTCGGACTCCTCGCTTCCGCCGGCCCGGCCTAAAAGGTGCACGGCCGCGGACATGTACTTCGTTTCCTGCCCCGTGAGGATCTCCCGGGCCTCCGGGATTCCCTCCGAGGATTTGACGGCGGACAGGTAGCTCAGGGCCGCCAGGACGGAGGAAACGGATTCCTGGTCCCTGCGGTCCACGATCCCGAGCGCTTCGCTCCCCGCACCGCCCCACTCCCGGGCGGCGAAGAACCGGAAAACGGCGTCCCGGAGCTTCGGGCTTCGTGTGTCCGCGAGCATCGCCGCCAGGTCCTCGTTCAACCTGTCGTCCTTTTCGGTTTGAAGAGTCGAAACAAGCTCCAGGATCTCCGATTCGATTCCGTAGCGGATCACATCCTTTCGTTTCTCCAAATCGGTCCTTCCCTGGGGGAAAGCGAACGAAGCCGCGGCCAGCCAGAAAAGGGCACCCAGAATACGCCGCCGTGTCATCTCTATCCTTCCTTTCCGGCCCCGGCCCCGGCTTCCCCGGAGCGGTACTTCCCAAGGAAATCCCGCCTGAAATCCGCGAAGGTGCCCGTCTCTATACTATATCGGATGCGTCCGACGAGATCCTTCAGAAAGTAGAGATTGTGGTAGGAAGCCAGTATGGACCAGAGTATCTCCCCGTTTTTAAAGAGATGCCTTAGGTAGGCCCGGCTGTACTGACGACAGACCCTACAGCCGCATTCGGGGTCCGGCGGGCTGAAATCCCGCTCGTACCGGGCGTTTTTGATGGTCAGCTTGCCGCGGGAGGTGAATAAAAGCCCGTTGCGGGCCGTACGGGTGGGCAACACGCAGTCGAACATGTCGATTCCGTTCTCCACCGCCGCCAGGATGTACTCCGGGGTGCCGATTCCCATGACGTACCTGGGTTTATCCTCCGGAAGCAGGTCGGCCGTATGCTCCAGCATATCCCGGAATACATCGAAGGGCTCCCCGACGGAAAGCCCGCCTATGGCGATCCCAGGCAGGTCCAGCTCGATCAGCTCCTCGGCGCTCCGCCTCCGAAGCTCCGGGTAGAAATTGCCTTGCACGATTCCGAAAAGGCTGCCCCGGAAATCCCCCCGGGTCGCAAGCCAATGGGTCTTGGACCGCCGGGCCCACTCGGTCGTCCTGCGAAGGGCCTCCTCGGCCTCGCTCTCATCCACGCCGTAGGGCGTACAGACATCCAGCTGCATGAACACGTCGCTCGCCAGGGCCGTCTGAATGTCCACCGCGTCCTCGGGGCGCAGGACATGACTGGATCCGTCTATGTGGGATTGAAACTGAACACCTTCCGGGTGAATTTCCCGGAACGGCGCCAGCGAAAACACCTGGAAGCCCCCGGAATCGGTGAGGAAGTTGCCCCTCCAGCCCGTGAAACCGTGCAAGCCCCCCGCCTGCCGAATGAGCTCATGCCCCGGACGGAGATAGAGGTGGTACGTGTTTGCGAGAATAATCTCGAATCCCATCTCCTCCAGGGATTCCTTCGGGACGGCCTTGACCGTCGCGTTCGTCCCCACCGGCATGAAGACGGGTGTCCGCACCTTCCCATGCGGGAGGTTGAGTATTCCGGTCCGAGCCTTGCCGTCCCGGTGGTGCACTTCGAATATCCTCGAACTCTCCATCGAATCTCCTTAGTCTCATGTATGCGCAGTGCGGAAAAGCGCGACCCCGCAGAGGAGGAAGACCGCGAGGGGGGCCACGGCCCCGGCGAAGGGCGATACGAGGTCCATGCGGGCGAGCAGGATCGACACCATACGAGTTACATAATACACCGTCGCGGACGCCAGGCTTATCAGGAGGCTGGAGAGCACGATGTTCTTTCGCAGCCGCCCTCCTGCGCCTATGGACAGGAGGGTAACCACGAGGGGGGTCAGTCCGAAGGCATACCTCTCGTAGTACTCCGCCATCCCGCCTGCGTAGGGCAGCCCTGCGGACTTTAAAAACCGTACGTACTCCCGGGCCTCGAAGACCGTGAGCTCGTCCAGGTTCTTCCTGCCCCTGCGGAAGGACGCGGGGGGCTCGGAGTAGTGCTCGGAGCTCCAGCGGGTCTGGAAGATTTCCTCGATGCCTCCGCCGCTGCCCCGGCTCCAAATCCGGGCTTCCTGGAAATTCCAACGGTCCCGGTCCTCATCCCATACGGCCCTTCGCGCGTCCACGCGCTCCACGAATCGGCCATCCCCGTCCCGCCTAACGGCGGACACCCCGGACAGGGATTTCTCGGTATTGTCGAAATAGTCCGCCGTCCAGACCACCCCGGCCCTGCGGTTCAGAAGGGCGATCTCCGCGTTGTTCAGGGTAACCTTCTGGCCAAGGAGGACACGGGCCAGGGAGTTCTTTTCCCGGAGGCTGGGAAGGGCCACCCGGTCTTCGAAGAGGAAACCGGCAAGGGAAACCAGCCCCGCCAGCAGGAGGACGGGAACGGAGAACGAGGCCAGGGATACTCCGGATCCGTGGATGACGATAAGTTCGTTGGAGGTCCGGAGGGAACCGAAACTGTACGCCGCAGAAAAGAGCAGGGCTGGAGCCAAAGACATGGAGACACAGCGGGGCAGATACAAAAGGAGTATGCGG